>JBFMDH010000045.1 GCA_040754075.1 Acidobacteriota bacterium | reverse complement strand
AAGAAAAACAGATAAAAATAGATTGGCAATTTTCCATAGAGTCTGCAAGAAGCAAATTGAACAGGCATTATGAGAAGGTCAATGCAGACAATCAGAAATATAACAAAACTTAAAAAACGGTGTACTAAGAGGCAATTCATCGGATTACGAACCGGCTCCGAGATTGACCGGAACTTTGATAGGAACTTTGTAGAGGGTAATCGGCTGGCCTTTAACGGTCGCGGGACGAAATCTGGCTTTGCGAAGCGCAGCAATCGCCGCATCATCCATGCCTTCCAAGTGGGTTCTTACAACAATGTCGGTTATCGTACCATCGGCGTTGAAAGTGGCTTCGAGTAAGACATAACCGTAGACTTTATTTTCCTGTGCTTCGGGCGTGACAATCGGGCGAACCCGACTTATCCATGAGATGCCTGTGCTTTCAGGCATTGATGGAAGTTTAGTATAAGGAATTCCTGTAGGCACGATGTTACCTGTTGGCGACCCGCCCGTGCCGCCTGCGCCGGGTTTGTTGCCGGTGCTGTTTTCATTGCCCGCGCCAGGACCGTTATTATTGCCAACCCCACCATTATTCCCTTCACCAACGCCGCCATTTTTGCCAGTCCCGCCCGATGGGGTGGTTCCGGTTCCGGTAGGCGACCCAATAGTTTCGCCGGATGGAGGCGGAGGCGTTTCGGTTTCGCCTTTTAAGGTTGGATTCATCGGCAAGGCAGGGTTCGGTACATTCGGCGCAGTTGGCGGCAAGACCGGTTCAATTAGCGCGGATTGCGGCGGCATACCTTTATTTGCGGGCGTCGCTTCGTTTTGTCCACCACCACTCGCGGCAGCGTTTTTATCGCCACCACCTAAACCTTCTTGGGGAGTTTTTGAGAAATTATCTTTTGAATTCGCCTCTGGTTCTATGGGTTCATCGGGTTCGGGTTTGTCAGGAGTAACCCAATGTTTAAGAACTAACTCTTTGTCATCATTGGCTTCACTCAATGACCCTCTCTGCCACTTGACCGATACTAAAAAAATCCCTACAGCAATGTGAAAAACGATGGCGAGCGTTAGCCCCATGCGAATCAGTTTTTTGCGTTGCAGGTCTTTCGCTTCGTCAAGGAATAAATTTTTGATGAAAGCTTGCGGGTCTTTGGAAAACTCACGAGCAGCAAGCAACACCTCTTCGACCAGACGCGCAAAGATGCTTTTCTGTTGCAGCATCGCAAACGGCAATTCCGGTTCGGTCTTTTTGAATATTTCGCTGGTCGTCGCTGTAGCCATAGTGAAGCGGTTAAATTTTACCTGATTAAAACGAACGCCGCGATAAAATTCTCGCGGCGCTCCTCATTAACCATTTTTCCCGTAGCGTTCAAACGCTATCGCAAATTGAAATCAATCTGCACGTTGACCCAGTAAGCAACCGGTTGTCCGTTTTTGGTCGCCGGTCTGAAGCGTATTTGATACGCGGCGCGAATCGCTTCTTCGTTCAAGCCGTCGGGCAATCCGCGTGATACCCTAACGGATTTCACTGAACCGTCAGCGCCAACCAGAACGCGAACTAAAACGGCACCCTGAATTTTGTTTTTGCGGGCTTCTTCGGTGTAATTCGGACGTGGATAATTGAGCGCTACAGGTCTGGAATCAACGCTCTTGGCTGAACCATCCGGGTTGCGGTTACCATCGCCGCCACCAATATTCGGGTCGCCGCCGCCCATATTATACCCTCTGCCGGGACCAACGCCGGTGCCATCGCCTGAACCGATACCACCGCCTTTGCCTGAACCGATACCACCACCTTCACCGGGACCGGGCGAGGGCGGGCCCGGAACGCCTGTCGGCAGTCCGGTCGGCGCTAAATCATCGCGCTTGGGTTGCAGACGCGGGTCAACCTGAACGGTTTCAGGAACCGGTAACGCGGGCGGACGAAGCGTTGGTTCCGGGCGCGGCGCAATAATCGGCGGTTTCAAATCAAACTTGGGCAGTTGACCTTGAGACGGAGGGGTTGCAGATTTGCGACCACCGCCGCCGCCACCACCGGCTTTTTCTTTGCCTTTCGGCATATCGATTGTTTGTTCCTGAAAATCCTGAGGATTCGCTAAGGCGATGAATTCCTGCTGCTCGTCGGTTTTTTCTCCGTCTTTTGCGTGAGCAATGGTGTAAGCAGCAAGCACGCCAATGAAAGCCGTTGAAAAGACCATCATGGCAACGGCTAAACCATACAGCAAATTCATCTGGCGACGTTTTCCACCAATTCCATCACCCTTAATGGCACTGGTGATGTAACCTGCGGGGTCGTGAGAAAATTCTCTTGTGGCTTCACTAAATTCTGTCAGTAGACGCTTGGCAATGGATGGTTGATTGATAAACGCGTCTGCAAATAAACCTTTTTCTTGCATATCCTTTTTTCCTCCGTTGAGCCGTTTGGTTGATTGGGAGAATCGCGGCTCAGAGGGTTGAGAGCTTTTAAGCCCTCTACCTGTCCTGCTTTCCTTCAAAAATCATAGGCTTTTTAATTTTGACTTGAGGCTCTTTTGAGTGTCAAGTAATTGCCTTCTATATTCGTTTATAATTTACGGATTGTGCATCGGAGCAGTTTCAAACAACTCCGACAATTCTCGAACGCTTAACGGTTAAGAACTTGCGATTTTATTTCCCCAAACACCCGTTTTCTTTAGTGCTTTAAGTTGGCAATTGCGATGCCTGGGAAAATAGTAGGCAGTAGGCAGCGGGCAGTAGGCAGTTTGATAAGAATTGGGCAGCACTGATTACTCTTAAATCTTCCATTAATTTCGTGATCTACTGAATGGCGAAATTAGAGTTTGAAAACTGCCTACTGCCTACTGCCCCTCATATTTCAGAAATGCGCCGCCAAGTCCTACGGCAAAGCCACGCTCGCGGCTGAGAAAAACCACATCGCGCAAATCCGCACCGATGGCATTCGGTACGGACACCCAGCTATCGCCGCCATTGCTGGTGTAAATAATTTCACCCCGATCACCCACTGCCCAACCGTGGTCTTTATCGAAAAAATGCAAATCGCGCATTTTAAATTCAGGCTTTAAATAAACCATCTTCAACCAGGTCTTGCCGCCATCCGAAGTTTTCGCAGGCCGCCCGCTCTGCCCGACCACCCAGCCATTGTTATCATCCAGAAAACAGATGGCTCCGAAATTCAATTCCGGCAATTTCCCTTGAATCTCCGTCCAGTTCAACGCGCCGTCCGTGGTCTTATAAAATTTGCCATCAGTTGTATTCGCCCAGGCGCGGTTAGCGTCAAGAAAAAAGATGCTGTTCATATTCTGCTCGAACGGGTATTTGATTTCATTCCAGTTTTGCCCGCCATCAATGGTTTTCAAAAATATTCCGGGTTGTTCCGAGTAATCATCTTTGCGTCCACCGCCCCATGCCCAACCATGACTGGCGTTCAAAAAATAGATGCGCTCAATCTGTTCCGGTTGTTCCATCAGCGGGTTGCGCCGGTTAGCGGTGACCTTCACATTGACCTTCCCGGCTTTGCGTTGCGTCGTCCAGGTCTTCGCGCCATCCGTAGTTTTTAAAATGTCCCGGTCAATCGTAAGCGCCCAGCCCGTCTGTTCATCAACGAAAAAGACCGAGCGAATTTTGTATTTGAACTGGTCGGGCAATTGTTTCCAGGTGTTGCCGCCATCCGTGGTCTGCAAAACCTCGAAACCCTGATTGTTTTTCAGCGGGTCATCCTTGTCTTTCTCCTTTTTCTTTTCCTCGTTTTTGTTGGCGTTGCTGTTGGCGTTCTTATTGATGTTGGCGTTGCTGTTGGCATTTTGATCGGTATTGGCGTTGACATTGGCATCTTCGCCAATCGGAAGATAATTGCGGTCGGATTGGGCGTTGATCCATCCGACATTTTCATTCACGAAGTTGACCGAATAAAACGCATCGCCGATGCCTGCGTCCATCGGCACCCAGGTGCCCGGCAAATTGGTATTGGAACAGGCTGCATAAAAAATAATCGTCGTCAGACTGAGAAGCGTTAATCCAAATTTTCGTCGCATCAAATTTTCCTTGAGTTGATTTTCTTTCGCATAGATGATTCTATCATTCGTAGGATTGCACGGGCTAAGGCGTGTTTGCAGAAAAAATTTTCATACAAATAATTTTTACGCTGGCGAATTGGACTAGAACGCGGTTGTGCGATACCCTAACCAATACCTTAAATCGCCAGTTATAAACGGAGACAAGCGAATGACCAGGACAGCGAAACAACCGATCAAGGGTGGCAGTTTTTTAATCGAAGACCGCACACCCGCCGAAGTTTTCACTCCCGAAGACATTAACGAAGAACAACGCATGTTCGCCCGAACTGCCGAAGAGTTTCTTCGTAAAGAGGTCATCACCCGCGAAGAACAAATCTATGCGAAAGACTATGCGACGCATCGCGAACTGATGTTGCAAGCCGGAGAACTCGGACTCTTGAGCATCGACATTCCCGAAAAACATGGTGGACTCGGACTCAGCAAAGTGAGTTCCGCAGTGGTCGGCGAACAGTTCGCTCTGCAACCCTCGTTTGCCGGAACCCAGAGTTCGCACGTCAACATCGGCACCCTGCCACTGGTCTTTTTCGGTAATGAGGAACAGAAAAATAAATATCTCCCGAAACTGGCATCGGGCGAAATGATTGGCGCGTATGCGCTCACCGAACCGCAATCGGGCAGCGACGCGCTCGCCGCGAAAACCAAAGCGGTGCTCTCGGAAGACGGCAAACATTACATTCTCAACGGGCAGAAGATGTGGATAACCAACGGCGGTTTCGCGGATTTGTTCACTGTCTTTGCCAAAATCGACGGTGAAAAATTTACCGCATTTCTCGTCGAACGCGGCGAAGGCTTGGTAAGCGGTCACGAAGAAAAGAAGCTCGGTCTTGACGGTTCTTCGACCACCGCGTTGATGCTCGAAGATTGCAAAGTGCCTGTAGAAAATGTACTCGGCGAAATCGGACGCGGGCATAAAATCGCATTCAATGTCTTAAACATCGGGCGCTTGAAACTCGGCGCGCGTTCCGTTGGCACCATCAAACTTTCGCTCGGCGATGCCGTGCGCTACGCCAAAGAGCGCCATCAATTCGGTCAACCGATTGCCAATTTCGGACTCATCAAACACAAAATCGCCGAGATGGCGATTCGCGGTTATGTCGGCGAAGCCATGCTCTATCGCACGCTTGGCGCAATTGATGATGCCTTGCACGAAGTTGACAAAGACGACCCGACACAGGTTTTGCGCATACTCGAACAATTCGCTACCGAATGTTCGATTATCAAAATCTGGATGACCGAAGCCTTGGCTTATGTGGTTGACGAAGAGGTGCAGATTTTCGGCGGCTATGGTTATTCAAAAGATTACCCGGCGGAACGCGCCTATCGTGATGCGCGCATCGCCAGGCTTTATGAAGGCACCAGCGAAATCAATCGCATCGTCATCGCCTCACAGCTTTTCCGCCGCGCCAAAATCGGCGAACTTGCGTTGTTTGAAGCCGCGAAATGTGTCGAAGCGGGCGACCGTTTGAATTCCGATACTATGGATTTGAATGTCGCGACCTTATTGCTCAATGATGAGTTGAAGATGTTAAGAAGCGCAAAATCCATGACGCTTTTAGCCATCAATCAAGTAAATGAAACCTACGGCGATAAAGCCCGCGACGAACAGGAATTCTTAGGTCTGGTTTCCGATATGGTCATTGATGTTTACGCGATGGAAAGCGCGTTGCTCAGAACCGAACGGCTAATTGCCGACAAAGGCGCGGAAAATATTGAAACGCAAATTAACATCACACGCATCTTTGTTCGTGACGCGGCATTGCGCATAGCACGCGCGGCGCGCACCGTTGCGGTCGAAACCGGCTATGAAAAGAGTCTGGAAACCATTCAACGCCTGGTTCACAGCGCGCCGATTAAAACCATTGCCGCGCATCGCCAAATCGCTGACGCCATCATTGCCGCGGGCAAATACAATTTGTCGTCGCACTGATTTCTTGAGTCGATTTTCCTGGGGCTTTACCACTTTGATGTGCGGAGAGCCGGTGGCTCTTTGTAAAGTACGCTTATAAAGGCGGCGTAGTGGCTAAGAATAAATTCAGCCAACAGGAAAGGCAGAGCCTTTCCGCACATCAAAGCGGCAGAGTCGCCAACACAAAAGCATCCTGCTTATTATCTCATCGAGGTCTTTAATGAAATTTATTACCCTTTCGCTTATTATTCTTGCGCTTTGTTTACCTTCATTGATTTTGCCAACCGCGTCGGTTGAAGCTTTCACGCTGAAAGACACCGCTGACATTGTTTTCAAAAATGGCAATATCTATACGGTCAATGCCAAACAACCGCGCGCCGAAGCCGTAGCCGTTAAAGGCGATAAAATTATTTTCGTCGGCTCTAGCAAAGACGCCAAACAGTACGAAGGCAAAACCACTCGCGTCGTTGATTTGAAAGGCAACACCGTCGTTCCCGGCATGACCGATTCGCATTATCATCTGTCGGGCGTCGGTTTCCGCGAAATGAATTTAAACCTCGAAGGCACCAATACACTTGAAGCCTTTTTAGCCAAAGTCAAAGAGCGCGTCGATAAAACCAAAGCGGGCGAATGGGTAACAGGTCGCGGCTGGATTGAAACCTTCTGGAAACCGCAAGCCTTTCCGACGCGCTCTGATTTGGACAAAATCGCGCCGAATAATCCGGTTTATCTCACACGCGCAGACGGTCACGCGGGCGTCGCCAACAGCATGGCGATTAAACTCGCGGGCGTTGATAAAGCGACGCCCAATCCTTTCGGCGGCGAAATCATGAAAGACAAAGAGACCGGCGAACCGACCGGAATGTTTTTGGACGGGGCGCAATCGCTCATCGGGCGAAAAATCCCCCGACAGGCTGAAGGCAGTTTGGCTGATGCCATTGTGACTGGCGCAAATCGCAGCGTCGAACTTGGCTGGACACAGATTCAGGATGCGGGCGGCAATTACGGCGATGTTGATTTAATGCGCAAGCTTTACGGCGAAGGCAAAATCAAACTGCGAATTTACAAAGCGATTCACGGACCCAACCCGAACGCCATGCGCTTGATTAAAGAAGGCGCAAGCACCGGCGAATTTAAAAATCATTTCACTCTGCGCGCCATTAAAGTGGTGATGGACGGGGCGCTTGGTTCCAAAGGGGCATGGCTTCTGGAAAATTATTCCGATTACAACACCGCAGGATTTCCGACCGTAAAAGAAGACGAGTTATACCCGATGCTGGTTGAAGCCTTGAAAGCTGGCATTCAAGTTGAAACTCATGCGATTGGTGATCGAGCCAACCGCACGATTCTCGATTTGTATGAACGCGCTTTCAAAGCGGTGCCGCCGGAACAGAGAAAAGTTAAAGAGCCGCGCTGGCGCATTGAACACGCCCAGATTGTTCACCCGGACGATATTCCGCGCTTTGCCAAATTGCAGGTGATTCCTTCGATGCAGCCTTCGCACGCCATCGGCGATTTGCATTTCGCGCCCTCCAGACTTGGAATGAAGCGACTCGAAGGCGCTTATGCGTGGCAGAGTTTGATTAAACTCGGCTGTAAAATTGCCGGAGGGTCGGACGCGCCGGTCGAACGCGGCGAGCCGATGATTGAATTTTACGCGGCAGTTTCGCGCAAAGATATTCGCGGCTTTACAGGTGAAGGCTGGCATCCCGAACAGAAAGTTTTGCGTGAAGATGCCTTGAAGATGTTCACGCTGTGGGCGGCATACGCGGCATTTGAAGAAAATCTCAAAGGTTCGATTGAAGTCGGCAAACTCGCGGATTTTACGATTCTGTCGGCGGACATCATGAAAATCGCCGAACCGGAAATTTTAAAAACCCGGTGTGTGATGACCGTCATCGGCGGCGAGATTGCTTACGATGCAAATGCCAACTAAAGCTTCGTTCCTTCAACTGGAGGTTCAAAGATGTTTTCAATAAAAGGGAGCTTGAGCGTTGTGTCGGTTTTTTTGTTAGCTTGTTCTTTGTCTTCAACAGCAATCTTTGCACAATCTAAAAGAAAGAAACCTGAGCATTCAAAAAAACAGCCAATGCTCAAACCTGTTAAACTTCCATCTCTTTTTCCGATTGATTCTTCCGAGGTTTTCATTGCAAGCAAACCTGCGCCCGAACCTTCATTTATCCCGACAGGAGATCATCAAGATATGTCTGATAGACCGGGAATGAGTGCCGATAAGGGGCAAGAAGATTTGGTTCCTTATGAAAGAGCCAAAGAGTTGCTACAAACTATCGGATTGAATACCGCGGTTCCTGTGAAATTCGAGAACCCGCAGAATTCGCCTCTGGTCATTGTAAGTGCAGACCTGGAAATCAAAAAAATCAGACGACCTCACAGACCATTTAGTGATCTTTCGGAAGTTTATGTGATGGAAACAAGCATTAAATTCTCGAATGCAACCAGCAAACCGATTAAAGCCTTTGGTATCTATTTCCTCAAAATTGGCTATAGCGACCCCGATGAACTGCCCTACATTCATTCTACAGGCGTCGGACCATACAACACCTTCACTTTTCAGATGTCGAACACCTCTACGGAACTCAGTTGGCTACAAAACCCTGAACAACTGATGGTCAAAGTTGCAGGCATTGTTTTCGCCGACAACTCGATTTGGGAAGAGCAGGCTGAGTCAAAATACATCTTTGAGAATACAGTTAAGAGATTTCCTGATGAATCTCAAGAGGAAGCTGATTCAAAGCCGGCGCTTCTCAGTTCACCTAGTTCTCGTTACACCGAAGAGGCGCGAAAGAATAAAATCGAAGGCTCGGTTCAAGCAAGAGCGTTGATTGGCGCAGACGGCAAGGTAAAAAGTGTGCGCATCACTTCCGGGTTACCTGACGGCTTGAACGAAGAGGCGATATGGACTATCTATCGAATGCTTTTTAAGCCAGCAATGAAAAATGGCATAGCCATTACCTATTGGATGAAGGTAGACATTGAATTCAAGATTCAATAAATTCCTCACCTGAATCTTTCCTTCACTTCCCTGCTATCGCACCTGATATTCGCCTTCGGTGGTTTGCGCGTCTTGAGTCTGACCATCATTATTCACGGTTTTGCGCGGCAGTAAGCTCAAACGCCTGCCGGTGATGAGGCGCGCGCCACGTTGATAAGTGAAATATGACCAAGCCCAGTTGAACAAAACCATCAAGCGATTGCGAAATCCGATAAGGAAAAAGATGTGCACCATCAGCCACGCCATCCACGCGACAAAGCCGCTGAGATGCGTTGTGCCCATCTGCGCAATGGCGGCGCTGCGTCCAATGGTCGCCATACTGCCTTTGTCGAAATATTTAAATTTCTCGTAAGACTTTCCTTCAAGTGCCCACTGAATATTTTTTGCAGCGTGTTCGCCCATCTGCATCGCCACGGGACTGACGCCCGGCAAGGGTTTTCCGTCCTGATGTGTGAAGCTGGTCATATCGCCAATCGCAAAAACATTTTTATATCCCGGCACGGTTAAATCCGGTTCAAGGATAATGCGCCCGCCTCTATCAAGCGGCACACCTAAAGTTTTCGTGAGTCCGGTTGCGCCGACGCCCGCGCCCCAGATGACCGTCGCGGCGCGAATCTTATCGTCCTTCAAATAAACGCCCGTATCATCAATGTTGGTCGCTTGTGCATTGAGGCGAACCTTGACACCGAGTTCTGCGAGTTGCGCTTGGGCGCTTGCCGATAAATCTTCGGCAAAACTCGGCAAGATGCGTGCGCCACCTTCAAGCAAAATAATCTCCGCTGATTCCGGGTCAACATTGCGAAAATCTCTCGACAAGGCGTAACGCGCAAGCTCGGCGATTGCCCCCGCAAGTTCAACGCCTGTCGGACCGCCGCCAACCACCACAAAAGTCATCAGTTCTTTTTTGCGCTGAGGGTCGGTCTCTTTTTCGGCTTGCTCGAACGCCAGCAACACGCGGCGACGAATCTCTACGGCGTCGTCCAGGTCTTTCAATCCCGGTGCAAACTTTTCCCATTCATCGTGTCCGAAATAACTGGTACGCCCGCCGGTCGCGAGAATTAAATAGTCATAGGTCAACTCGCTGGCGCGCAATTTGATTTTACCGGCGGCAAGATTGACGCTGGTAACTTCGTCGAGCAGCACGTTGACGTTTTTCTGTTTGCGAAGAATCGAGCGAATCGGCGCGGCAATATCGGCGGGCGAAAGCCCTGCCATAGCGACTTGATAAAGCAATGGTTGAAACAGATGATGATTGGTGCGGTCAATGAGCGTCAGGCGCACGGGCGCTGAACGAAGCGTTCGCGCTGCCGAGAGTCCGCCAAATCCGCCTCCAACAATCACGACGCGCGGGGTCGCGCTTTTCTTCTCTTGCATAGCTTTCAAAAATCCCCTGCTCCAATTTGTTCACTTCATTTATCAGCGTAGCAAGGATACTGAACCGCACAAGGGTTTTGCCAGATGGGTTTACAGATAATCGAGATTTTTCAATTTGAGGCAGGCGACAATGAGTGATTCAAAAAAATAGCAGCGCAAAGAACGCGTTCGTTCAGAGAAACCCAGCCGTATCTCTGCTGCTAAAGGTTCACGTCCTTTGCGCTGTTTTGGCGAGGCGACTTTGTTCAGTCGCCAATTTTCAAATCAAAAATAGAGCGCGCAGTTTTTATCTTTTGAGACAGCCACCGCGCGCTCGTCTTAGGAGGAGTGTGGATTGGGCTACTCAAAAAACCTTGCTCTGCCGGTTTAAAACATCCCGACAAAAATTGGTAAATCACGTAATGATCGCTGAGGCAAATCGAGCATAAACGATGGCGAAAGCCCTGCCATCCTGGTCGCCAGTTGCCCTGTCCACTTTGCCGCGTCCAACCATTCAATCCCATCCATTAGCTTTGTCGTTTTTCTCGTAAACGGGTCATAGACATACATGCCTTTGGCAGTAATCGTAAACATCAATAAGCCAAATTTATCTGCAATCTCCATATCATCCGCAGAAGGCTGCGCTTGACAAATGTTGGGATGCGTGTGAACGATGGCAATCGCCGCCGGGTCAAGGGTAAAAGTAAATCGCTGGAACTCGTTGCTCTCGCCCAGGAATTTTGCTTTGTAAAAGCCTCCCAGCATGCGATAAATCAATACCACCCCTTCGCTGTTACTGGTTCCGCATTTGGATACGTGCCAGGCGTTTTGAAATTGTTTGACTACCTCTTTATCAAATTTTGAGAGGTCAAGCGTCCGCATGGGTTTCACCGTTTTGGTTTCTCGATTTCCTTTTGCCATTAAATCCTCGACCTCAATCAAAATGCCTGCGAGGAATATCAGAGCGACAACAGCCGATTTTTTCATGGCTCACTCCTGTTCAAAAAAATTTGCCTGGTTGATGCCAGTGGGCATCAACCAAGCAATGAGAAACTATGTTGAAAATATCCCGCGTCCGTGCAAAACGCGTTGATGTTTATGCAGTGAGTTTAAGCTGAATACGAGATGGGCGATATGAAAGTGTGATGAGCATCAGTGACTTTGTGACAGAGCGATGGATAAAGCGGATGAATCACCTGGCGCTTTACAACTCTTTTACAAATTCCTGCCGACGAATTCAATCAAGCGGTCGCGGTAATTGCGCGACAACATCAACTCCGCGCCGTTTTGCATGATGATTTTGTATTCGCCATGAAACCAGCTTTGCAATTCTTTGACGCGGTCAACATTGACGATGGTCGAACGATGCACGCGCAAAAATTTTTTCGGGTCGAGACAATTTTCCAAAGCCGTGATGGTTTCTCTGAGCAGGTGCGATTCTTTGCCAGTATGCAAACGCACATAATTGCCTTCGGATTCGATCCAATCAATCTCTTCGGTTTTAACGAAAGCAATATGACCGTTGTTTTTTACGATGAGTCGTTCGATGTGGGCGTTTTGGGTTTTCACACATTCGAGAACCTGAATGATTTTGTGGCGCAGGCTTTCATCTTTGCGCGTGTTAATCGCGTTTCTTGCGCGTTCAATGGCTTTGTCGAAACGCGCGCGGTCGAAGGGTTTGAGTAAATAATCGAGGGCATTGATTTCAAAAGCCCGAACCGCATACTGGTCAAAGGCAGTGATGAAAATGATATAAGGCAGGCGGTCGGCGCGAACCTTTTCGATTGCCGCAAAGCCATCGGCTTCGGGCATCTGCACATCGAGAAACAGCAAATCGGTGCGCGCGCATTCGAGTATCGCTGCTGCTTCAAAGCCGTTCGCACATTCACCGATAATCTGAATATCGGTGTGTCGCGCGAGCAAATCGCGCACCCGCTCGCGCGCCAGCAATTCATCATCAACAATCAAGACACGAAGCCCCTGAGTTTCAGACATACCTCTCCCCTCCTCTACAACTCGCAAAGATAAATCATGCGCCGGGACATAGATGGCTCAATCAGAACTTTGATTAACTTTACTGAGTGAACCTTTGCGAATTGGTTTAATGCATTAAAGGCTGGGCGTGTACGCTGTTGCTCTCTATAACGCGCAAGCTATCCGGTTGGTTCATTTTTTCGCGGGATGATTTAAAGGGAATTTCAATGGTCACCACCAATCCCCCTTGAGGGGCATTTTCTATATCAAAACGATGCTCAACACCATAGAGCTGATATAAACGCGCTTGTGTATTGGCAAGCCCGATGCCTTCACGAAGCAAGTTTTTTTGTATGGGAATTCCTGAGCCGTTATCGATGACCTGAACCAGCAAATGGTCATTGCGACATCTGGCATGAATTTCAACCCGTCCCGATTGTTTATGTGGCGCAATGCCGTGAATGATGGCGTTTTCAACCAGCGGTTGCAAAATCAAATTGGGCAGACGCGCCTGCAAGGCTTCCGGTTCGACCTGCATCTGCACGCGCAAACGGTCTTGAAAGCGAATGCACTCAATATCGAGATAGGCTTTTAAAAATTCGAGTTCTTCTTTGAGCGTGACCTCCTGTGCGCCGACGCTTTCCAGTGTCAGACGCAGAAAATCACCGAGCCGGGCAATCATTTTTTCGGCAGCTTCACGGTCTTTATTCATCAAAGCCGAAATGGCATTGAGGGTGTTAAAAAGAAAATGCGGATTGAGTTGCATTCTAAGGGCGCTCAATTCGGCTTGCGCGAGTTGGGTTTCAAGACGCGAGGCTTTCAATTCGCCTTCGCGAAAACGGCGGTGATACTCCAGGGCGTATTTGATTAAGATGATGACCCAATAAATGAGCGTGCCATAATCGAAAATCGCCCACACGTTTCTGAGTACACGCCAAAGTGACAAGGTTTGCCCGGCTTCAGCCATCAAATAAAAAAAACTGAGAATTTCAATTGTCCGGGTCGCAAAGCTGATGAGTAAACTGGCAACAAGGTGAATGACCAGATGTTGCTGCCAGGTGTGGCGTTCAATGGGAAACCGTCGCGCCAACCACAAAATCAACGGGGTGAGCGCCGCCCACGAATAGGCATAGATAAAACTGAGCAGAAAAATCCGGGTGAGTTGAAAAGGCACTTCGCGTGTGCTGTAAGCAATATAGGTTTGACTGGCGATCAGCAAACCGAACAACGTGCCCGCGCCAAAAAGTAGAGCGAGCCGCGCCCAGCGATTTGCTAAACGAAAAGGAAAGTCAAGTGTAGGGTCTGAAGAAGCCAGCAAACTGCATCTCCATGTGGAAATTTATTTTCGGCTGGATTTCTTCAATTTTCGATAAGCCACGAACGTGAAGGCTAATGCTTTTTAATCGCCTTTGACAACCGTTTTGCCATAATGCTGTAGACTGTCGGATTGAATGCCAGTCCGACGTGGGTTGCCAGAACTTCAAAATCGCTTTCAGGATTTTCGGTGATGCAAACTTTCCAGTCAACGATGCCGTCGGTCTTGGTATAGATAGCGGTTTCCTGCACGGTCTCGGAAAACGATTGCAAAGACATCACCGCATCACAGGTGCAAAAGCCCGTGTAACATTCAGGGTAAGTGTCGGGGTAGCCCGGCTTGCCTTTGCGCGCCGCGAGAATTCTTTCGCGGACAATTTTGGAAGTTTCCAAAACGATTGGGTGCGAACGCACACCGCGAAACGGCGAACCCAGGGTAATCACCGAGGCGATATGATTCGGGCGTTTTTCAGCCGCCGAACGCGACAACACGCCGCCGAGACTGTGACCGATTAAATGCACGCGCTTGCCGGTTTCGTCGTAGGCTTTTTCAACCGTTTTCAACAACCGCCTGACCAGTGTATTCAAACAATCGGCATTCCAACCGATGCCGGAAAAATATGGATTATAGCCAATGCGCCGAAGCCAGTAATACATCTCCGTGAGATACAGGTCTGTGCCGAGAAAGCCCGGAACCACGACCACTGCCGAACGGTCGCCGCGCGGCACCCCCAGTCCGTAATAAACCGGTGAAGCGTGAAGCGCCAGCCAATCCATCCCTGCAAGCGCTTCAAGCCAGATTGGACGAGAAGTGGTTTGAAATTCCCTGTGAAATGATGCCAATGGTTTTGATGACATTGCCGAGTCCCCGTTTCCTTAGATAGTTCTTCGTCCCTGCTGTCAGTAATTGTAATCTATTTTTCCGTTAAGCGAGCAACCGATTTGGAAAAACAAAAAAAACCGCACGAACTTTTATCCATGCAGTCTTGCGATTGAATCTCTTTTAATTTTCACGACTCGATTTTTTATCATTTGAAAATTGCTGCTTTTTTATTTGGCTTTTCCGCTTGCAGCCCTCGCCTTTTTACTCGCTGTTTTTTTCGCTGCGGTCTTTTTCGCTGGCGCTTTTTTGGTTGTCACCTTTTTCGCAACCTTTGCCGGTGCCTGCTTCACCGGTTTCTTTATTTCGCTTTTGACTTCAACAGATTTCTGCTTGACTTCGGGCTTGGTCTTTTTTATTTCAGGCGGCTTAATCTCCGCAACCCCCGCCAGCGTCCGCAATTCGACAAACGATTCATGCAAAAACTTCTTCATATTTTCGACATCGGGCATCGCATGTGTGTCTGCGGTGATGCCAAAAGTCAACTTCTGGTCATAGCTCATAATCGCGCAACCGCAACCGACGGCGTAGCCGACAGGCACATAAGGATAATAGGCAATCATTTTTTTGCCAACCATATAAAGCGGCACCTGTGGTCCGGGCACATTGGTTGAAACCATGTTGTATGGCGCAACCGGCGTGTTGGCGATTGCCCCTGCAAGAGCCTGCACTGGCGCAGGCAAGATGCCCATCAATGCTGAAAACAGATTCAAGCCTTCGGCAACTCGCCCGGCTTTCATCTTCATGGTTTTGTCATTGATATAACGAAAACGTTCTAAGGGATTGCGCATATCGAGCGGAATCTCAACCGGCAACATCGATACCAGGTTGCCGAGCGCGCCGCGTTGGTCATCCTGACGAAGGCTCACCGGAACCATCACCCGCAGCATGCGACCTTCGACCGGTTGTTTGTGCAATGCCAGATAGCGCGCCACTGCGCCTGAAAGCACGGTTAAAACCACATCATTGACGGTGCCGCTGCAAGCGCCGCGAATCGCCCGCGCTTCGGCAAAAGAAAATTCCTGCCACACCAACCGGCGGTCGCCCGTGGTCGCTTTATTGAAAGGCAATTGCGTGGGCGGGGTTGCAAGCCCCGGCAAAAACCCGGCAATCCCCTGCATGGCGGTGCGAACATCGCGTTTCGTCCAGGCTTCCGCTAAATTTAACAGCCCGTTTTGAAATTCCATCCAGCGATTCATGCCTTCCTGCATACCGCCCAAAAGCGAATCAAAAAACTGTCGCGTTGCGTCCCGTCGCGGTTCACGCGGTTGCGGCGCGGGTTTAGGCGGAATCGGCGCAGGGGTTGGCGAAAAATCGAATAACAGCTTCACCAGATCAACCCCCGACACCCCATCCACCATGCAATGATGCACTCTGGAAATCATCGCCGTGTTATTGCCTTCCAATCCATAAACCAGATAAATATCCCAGAGCGGTTTTTTGCGATTCATCACCGGCGTAAAAATTTTGCTCGCCAGTTCTACCAATTCTTTTTCGCCGCCCGGGGCGTCAATTTGCAATTTAAAAATGTGATTGCGGATGTCGAAATCCGTAGCTTGTTCCCACGTCGGATGCCCCAGGTTGAACGGGTCATTTACGACAATCTGTTGATAGCGCGGCAAGAGGTGCAGTTTGGCATCAACGCTTTCGACGAATTTTTCAAACGGCACTTCGCCTTCAAAAATCATGACGCTGCCAATATGCATGGGCGCTTCTTTTCTCTCGAAATAGAGAAAGCTTGCATCCAGGGTCGTCAGTCTGCGATGCAGGTTGGGTGTTGACATGATAATTACTCCGTAAAAGAATCCCGTTTGCTCATTTTTATGCGAAGCGCTGCATCATAAAAACCGCAATCATTGCGTGTTGATTATTGGTTTTCTTGCGGTAATAAAACCGCTGCATACCCGCCGAATGCCCGGAAATATTGGTTCAAGTTTTGCGCAAAGTTTCTAAGTGTGGGCGGCAAGTTTTCCAAATTGTCGCCGGTTGAATCCTGCGACAAAACCAACGCGACACCCACGTGCGCTTTGCCGCCGATCCAGTAGCGCACCGGCGGATTGGCTTCGATATTTTTCACCCATTGCGACTCACTGCGAAAAGTGCTGACGAAAACGTATCGCCCAAACCGTGTTGCCAGAAGCGGCACATTGAATTTGCGCCCGCTTTTGCGCCCTGTGGTTTCCAAAACGATCAACCCCGTCGGCGTACAAACAGGCGAAGCGACTCCCAGTCGAATCCAGGGTTCGACCACCAGATTCAAATTGCGAAAAAAATCATTTTGTAAATTGGTAAAAGCGTTTGCCGACATATTGAATCTCTAACTACTCGGTCAAGCCGCGCACATCGTGCGACATCACCAGCAAATCGTGGGTGCGGTCATTGCGATCAATGACGAAATCCGAAAGCAGGGCTTCAGCGCGAAATCCCAAGCGTTCAAAAACCTGAATTGCGCCGCGCTGGTCAAATGCCATGCGCGCAATGATTTTCTGCATCCCCAAATTTTTCGCCATTGCGAAAACTTCATCCGCCAGGAGGCTGCCTAGCCCAAAGCCACGACATTCACGGCTGATCATCAAATGAATTTCACCGAGGTGCCGCACCCAGGTCAGTTCGCTGATGATGAGATTGGCATAGCCGACGAGTTTGCCGTCCATTTCCGCCAGGATCACATTGAAGCGACCGGCACTGACATTGTCGATGGCACGTTCGACCACTTGCGGCGTGGTGATGTCCATCGACAGGAATAACAAATCCTCTTCGGGCAAAGAGCGCGCAAAATTGAGCAATGCCGCTTTATCGTTTGCATTCAGTAATCGAATGGTGACTTTTTTATCTTTGATTGTCGTGTTCCACGGATATGAGCGTTTTGAAGCCGCTTTTCGAGCCATCAATTTCATCTCCTTAAAGTTTGCCTGCTCTTCTTATCAATCTTTTTCGCGGTTGTCCAGCGTCGCGTTTTAATAACAGCGTAATGTAAAGCCGCCCTTCTTTGACCTCACTCGTCAATTTAAAACCCGAATGTGAAAGCAACCGCTTCATCGCTTCATTGTCCAACGCCACCTGACATTCAAATTCGGTGATGGTCTGTTGCACTGCAACCGCTGCAAGTTTCTTGAGTAACATTGAACCCACCCCTTTACCTTGCCAGTCATCAGCAACTGTTACAGCCGCTTCGGCACGTTGCGAACTTTCGTCGCCTCTGTGAAACCGCGCCACCCCGACGATTTGATTATGGAATTCGGCAACCAGCGCGAAATGATTTTTCGCATCGACATCTGCCAGATATTTGGCGTAATTGGGGTCAGGTTTGGGGACAGTGAAAAACCGGTGATAGAGGCTTGTAGGTGAAAGCCTCCGGTAAAGGTCGAGCAGTTTCACATCATCATCAGGTTTGATTGGGCGCAAGGAAAGCCTGGAGCCATCACGGAGTTTCACGTTATCTTCAAGCTTTTTTAAATAACGTTTATCCTTTTGGGTTGCGCTTCGAGTTCTCCAGCCTTTTAACATTGCGCCCCCTGAGTTTTATAAAATAAAAAACGGCGATGAGCGACAGGTCTTATCGATTTTACTCAAATAGATTGTAAACCCACCGCCCATCACATTCGATAAAATTTATAGCGGCGAACTATTTCTTAGCCGGTATTCCGAAAAACGGCAATTGGGTGGCAAGGTCGAGCCAGCGCTTTTGCACCTCAACATAATTATTGAAGGATTGCTGCGCGAAATCCGCCAGCGCCGCAGCCGGTGAGGACTCATCAATGCCGAAGCTTTCTTTCATGGCATTGATGACCTGGGTATTTTGTTGCGCCGCAAAATCGAGCCACTGGGTTCTCGCTTTGATGACGGTTTCAAGTCCTTGTCCCATATAATCGCCCATCGCAGTAAGCATTTCCGAACCGTTAAAGCTAACGCCTTCACGAAGCGCGCCAAACAGTTGTGTGCTTTGTTGCGACACCATTTCAGCCCAGCGCTTTTGTGCTTCAACGAAACTTTCAACCCCTTGTTTTGCCCATTCGCCAAGCGCAGGCGTCGGCGCAGTATTATAGAGTTCCATGCCTTCTTTAATCGCTTTCATTACCAGAGCGTTTTGTTCAGTGGTAATTTCAATCCATTTCTTCTGCGCTTCAACCAGATGTTCGGCAACCTGGCTTGCCCATTCTGCCGCCTGTAAATTTTCGTTGCTTTTCGCGTGACTTCCTTTTGCTGATTTTGCTTTCGTAGCCATAATTAAAACTCCTTTCTAAAATCCAAACAATCATTGCAAAGGCATTTGCCTGCCTGACACTTCAATGTTCAGTCAATCCATTACGATTCTTGAGAATCATCATTCGTGTAGAGGTTGCCTTTTTTCGCAGATGCGTTAGATTTTCCGCGTCCGAACGCTTCTACAAAAGGCAATCCCCATCCCATCGCATAATCCAGCAGTCCCGGCGCGAGGGTGTTAAAGAAATTGATTGCCATCGCATCCAAAGCCATAACCACTTCCGGTTGCGGCAATCGCGCGTTTTGCACAATCACTCGTGCCAAGCCCCGCGCCGGAAATTTCGGAATAAATGCGGGCATCTCAAATCCTGTTTGATTTGCCGAGGTCTCGAAAATTTCAGTTTCAATCGCGCCCGGGAAAATAGTCGTCACATCAATTTTATCTGCCATCACTTCGGTTCTAAGTGATTCCGAAAATCCCGCGAGCGCAAATTTGCTGGCGCAGTAAGCTGTTTCATACGGCACGCCGCGTTTGCCTAAAATCGATGAGACATTAATAATCACACCGCCGCTTTTTTGCGACTTCATCACCGGAAGCGCCGCTTTACAGGCGTAAACCGCGCCCCAGAAATTGATTTCCATCACCCGACGGAAATCTTCAAGCGATAATTCATCAAACCGCGCGGCAACCCCGACGCCTGCGTTGTTGACCAGCGTATCAATCTGTCCAAAATGTTTTAAGCTTTTTTCGATGAGCCGTTCGACCTGTTTTTGCTCGGCAACATCGGTTTGTACGGCAAGCGCCTCGCCGCCTTTGGTTTCAATCTCGCGAACCACTTCCGCAAGCCGCGCTTTACGACGCCCCGCCACGATAACGCGAACTCCAGACCGGGCAAATTCCAGCGCCGTTTCGCGCCCGATACCGCTGGTTGCTCCGGTGATGATGGCTGTGGTTCCGCGTAATTTGCGCAGCATGACGATTCTCCTGACGCCGTGAGCATAGCAAATCGCCAAACTTGAAGTCAAGAATTATTTTTCGCAAATGCGAAAAATAATTCTTGACCGCTTTTTCTTTTCATCACCGATTGGGAAATAATCGGCGATTTACCGGCAAGTATTTATATTTTTCTTATACTCGTGATTTTCGCACTTGCGTCAACAAGCCTCAATCCTGTATTTCTAAAGGTACGAGGAGAGCGATGGCTAGAAAAAAGAAACAGGCAACCAAAGCGGCGGACGATAATACGCTGGTGATTAAGCGTTATGGCAATCGGCGGCTCTATAACACGGAAACCGGCAGCTATGTCAATTATCAGGATTTGATTAAGCTCATCCGTGATGGGCAAGATATTCAGGTGATTGATTCAACCACCAAAGCAGATGTCACCAAATCCGTATTGATGCAGATTATTTTGGAGGAAGAGAAAAACGACAGGAGTTTATTACCGACCAACTTCCTTTATCAATTGCTGCGGTCGCGAGAAGAGACGGTTCAGGACTTTTTTAAAAACTACCTGGCAACCAGTTTCGCCGCTTACATGAAAACCAAAGAAGAGTTCGACAGGCGGTTTCGCGGGTGGTTAGAGATGGGCGCGGCAGCTCCGCAAATGTGGGAAAAGTTTTTACCGGGCGTTGAGGTGATGAAAGATATGTGGGGTGGCGGAAAAAAAGCTCAAGAGGAACCGCCTAAACCCCGGACTCGCAGTAAACCCAAACGATAACCCGCTTTGAATTTGACGTCTTGATTTTAGCTTATGCTAAACTAAGCATCCTTGAAGTTGCAGTGAGTTCGATTTCTCAACGGGAGGAAACCATGGCATCTGCGGCTGTTGCGATTAAAGAAACCAATCGCTCACTCTTTTCTTTTGGCTGGATGATCAGCCAGAAAGATGACCTCATCTGGTTTATTGGCAGCGTTGTTTCCAGTTACATTCTTTTATTGGTTAATCTCCAATTCGGCGTCACGATTTCCGTTGTGCTGTGGGTCTGGGCACTCCTGTTCGACGGTCCGCACGTCTTTGCAACGCTTTCGAGAACCTACGCCGATACCGAAGAAATGCGGAATCGCAGGAAACTTTACCTGGGTAGTTTGCTATGGTTTGCGCTTGGCCCGACCATGGTTATTTTAGGTCGTCTGAATTTTTTAGGAACTGCTTATTGGGGCCCGGCTTTTTTTGTCTTTGCGTCACTATGGGCATATTACCATCTGGTCAAACAACATTATGGCTTCATGATTTTATACAAGAAAAAAAATCATGACCTTGCCGAATTCGACAATTTGATTGACCGCGCTTTTTTATTCATCGGCATGACCTATCCGTTGTTGCACTTCATTCAACATGGGGTCGCAGGGCAACGCCGGATTCCCTTCGCCAAAGATTCCATCGCCTTCACCTGGTTTGCCAACATCGTTTTATTTGCCTTCATCGTTTCTTTGTTGCTGTTTTTAGGCAGACAGGTGCAACGCGCGATGTCGCGCCAACCGGTTAATATTCCCAAATTACTTTTGCTTGCCGCCTGCTTGCCTGTGCATTGGATTGTGGTGCGTATGGTTGAGCCGATGGAATATGGCGATTTAGCGATTGTGGCGATGCTGACGATTTATCACAACATTCAATATCATCGCATTGTCTGGTTTCATAATCGCAACAAATACAAACCCGACAGCCATTTCGGCGCGGCATCGTTTATCAGCAAAAATTTGTGGCGCTATGCCTTGCTCGCTTTTCTATTCGGGGCGATTTATCACATTCCCAATCGCGCCGGTATTTTCGTTCCAGGCGGCATCGGCGCAGCCTTTATCTGGGGCGGCGCGTTTATTCATTATTATCTGGACAGTAAAATCTGGCGGGTGCGTCACGACAAACAACTCAATGAAAATCTGCATATGGCAGAACCCGCGAAAGCCTGATTTTTGTGCGGGTGCGAAAAGGAATCCCAGTGAAAATCATTTTAACGGTTTTAATCAGCAGCGCGATTTTAATTCTTTACAGCTTGATTGAGAAAAAATTTTCTCAAAAAACCTGCTACACCTGCGGCGCGAAATTTTCGCTTGATGACCCTGAACAGCGGTGTCCGAATTGCGGCGTACTGCCAGCCTGAAGCAATAAATTTATGAATTATTTATTGAAAAACTGGCATAAAATTACCTTGATCGTTTTACCTGCGATGATTGTCACGATCAGTTCGGCAGCCTTATTTCGGGATTGGCGACAGACCGATTCACAAAAAGCCATTCGTCTGGTGAGAGAAAGCAAATCGCGCAAGGAAAATTTCACCATTCAGCAATACCTTTACGCGACCGTGTATTACTATCAACAAAACGGCGAAGCCATCACCATTGAGGGCTGGCGGGCGGAACCTGATGCTGCACCTGCACAATTTCTGATTTCATTCACCTACAGTGATTCCCAAGGTACTCATCAAGCCCTCTGGGAAGCCAATCCTTCCACCAGAAAAGTTACACCCAAAAATAAAGAAGCAAGCGACCTTTCATGGCAGTGAAAAAATCACTCACTTCGGGCAATCCAATCGCGTTCTTTGACCGCGCCTCAACGGTTTATCTATTAAGAGCTTTTCCTGGTCTTAATGAACTGATGGCGCAAAGCCGTGCCGGGCACTGCCCCAGTGACTTTACTTGCTTCAACCACGACAACCCCGTTGACGAAAACCTGCGCGATGCCGATGGGTTCCGCAAACGGTTGCATCATGGTTGATTGATCAATCACTTTTTCGGGGTCGAAAATCACTATATCCGCCTTCATCCCTTTGCGAAGCAAGCCCCTGTCGTTTATTCCCAACCGCATGGCAACTGCCGATGTCATTTTGCGAATCGCCTCTTCCAAGGTCAGCCATTTTTTCTCACGCACAAAACGACCAAGCACACGCGGAAACGTTCCCGCGCCGCGTGGATGACGCATACCGATTCCGCCATCGCTTGAAACCATCACCCACTTCTGTTTGTAAAAGGTCTCGATGTCGGATTCTTTCATTGAACGGCAAACCACTCCCGCGCCGCCATCTTTGACAATTTGCATATACACCTCAACTGCGGTTGTGCGATTGGCGCGGGCAATCTCATCAAGCGTCTTGCCTTCGTAATCTCTGTGCGCCGAACAACTGGTAACCAATACATTTGCGCCGCCACCGACATCGGCGAGTCCCTTAGTCACCTCCTTCACATCATCGTGACGACGTGAAGGCACGAGCACCGTGATGGTCGAAGACCAGGCATCATAAGGGTAGCAATCGGCGGTTACGTCTTGCCCCTTTTTTCGCGCCGCTTCAACCATCTTCACAGCCTCTGCGGCTTTATCCCAAACCGCGACCGTGCCCATTTTGATATGCGAAATCTGTACGGGAATTTTCGCTTCTTTGCCGATTTGAATCGCTTCGCCTAGAGCCGTGAGCATCAAATCCGCTTCATCGCGAATGTGACTCATGTAAATGCCGCCGAAATGCGCAGCCACTTTTGAAAGCGTTACGACCTCTTCGGTTGAACTCGGAAATCCGACATCGTACTCAAGCCCCGTGGAGATACCAAACGCGCCATCTTTCATGCCTTGTTCAATAACGGATGCCATTTTGGCAATCTCCTCTTTGGTCGCCTGACGCTTGAAATCTTCGCCCAGCACCTGCGCCCGCGCCGTTGCATGACCGATGAAGGTTAAAACATTGACGCCAATTTTTTGCGCTTCGCGGCGCTTGAGGTATTCGCTGATGGATGCGGGCGAGCCGCCATCCGCGCCGACCGCAAGCGTGGTGATGCCCTGTAAAATCTGGCTATTTGCGGTTGGTTCTCTATCAAGTCCCCTGTCGGAATGATTATGAATATCAATAAAACCGGGCGCGACAACCATCCCGCGAGCATCTACCACACGCTCATTGGGTAGCGGTTTGAGGTTGCCAATCGCTTTAATCGTATCGCCGACGATGCGTACATCAACGCGACGAGCAGGTGCGCCTGAGCCATCAATCACCGTTCCGCCAACAATCAAAATTGAGCCGGTCTGATTTTGCGCTTGCGAAAAAGAGAGCGGATGAATTGAACTAACAATAAGTACAGCAACCAACAACATGATGAATTTTATTCGCATAATTTTCCTTGCTTTATTCAGGCGCAAATTGCATTGCGGTAATTTTATTATCTTTGGTGAAGGTCATCGCAATCAAAAGTACGGTATCGTTGAATGCGACTTTATAACGATAGAAGCGATTCTCAGCTTCCTGTTTGCGTTCAATCAGCGTAACCGATTTCAAATTGCCAAACGACTTCAGCAGTTCGCCAACCTCTGTGACCCTATCGGGAAACCATTGCTTTTGCATTTCCGCAGTGAGCAACTCTCGTTCAAAATTGCCGGCAATCATTTTATTCAGCGCCTCTTTGAACATTGCCGTCACCTGCGGTTCAGTGTCGGCTATCGGTTTGGGTTCGACAGGTTTCACCGCAGGGATATAAAAGCCTGCAACCTGATGCGCCAGTTTTTCGGGATTGGTTTGCGCTAAGTTCGCTAATAAAATCACTGTGGTTTTATCATCGACGTAACGCGCAATGTAACTTTTAAAGCCTTGCCACGCGCCGCCATGCTCAATCACTTTATGACCATTCGTGTTATTGATGACCCAACCGAACCCGTAATTGCCTTTGTTGGTTGTGCCGTTGTTTTGTTTAATCGGCGTCCACATCAAATCAAGGCTTGATTTTTTCAAAAGTTTTTCGGTGTAAAGCGCAGCGTCCCATTTGATTAAATCCGGCAGGTTGAAATAGAGGCTGCCATCCGCCGTGGTATTCAGGGTTGGCGATACCCACTGCTGATGTTTGAGTTCGCCTTTCACCAGGCGATAGCCCTCAGCGCGATTCGGGATAATGTCGGCTTCGTTGATGATGCGCGTTGAAGTCATGCCAAGCGGTTTAAAAATTCGTTCCTGCAAAAAGTCGCCGTAAAATTTTCCCGTCACTTTGCCAATCAAAATGCCGAGCATCACATAGCCCAAATTACTGTACATCCACTTTTCGCCCGGTTGAAAGGCGAGCGAGATTTTTGCAGCTTCGGCGAGCAACTGGTCTTCGGTGTAATCGCGACGAAAATCGAAATCACGCGGGTAATCGGTAGTCCCTGCGGTATGCGAAAGCAGGTGGCGGACGGTAATCTCTTTCCAATGTTCGGGGGCGTCTTTGAAGTATTTAGTGATTTTGTCATCCAGGCTGATTTTGCCGTCTTCGACCAACATCATCACAGCGGTTGCGGTGAACTGTTTGCCGACCGAACCGGATTGAAAAATGGTTTCGGGTTTAACCGAAATTTGGTGTTCGAGGTTGGCAAGCCCGTAGCCTCTGGCTTTCACAACTTTGCCATCCCGAATGACAGCAACGGCGAGTCCGGGAATTTTCGCCCGTTGCATTTGAACGAGGATGTAATCATCGACTTCATCGCCCGATGATTTGGCGGTCTGCGCCGTGAGGTTCGTGGCAAAACACAAAAACAGAATGGCGGCAATACAGAAATTTCGCTTCATCAATTTATTTCCTTGTGTTGAAATCCGTGTGATTCAATCAAAGCGTGAAGGGATATTAAATTGCTGCAAAAGAAAAAAGCAAACTGATGCGACCATCCATCAAAGGCTTTCAGGGTTTATTCGTCGTGAATCGCTTAACTTCATAAAGCGCGTTGCTCTATAGCAAAAGTTATAGCGTGTTTTCGGCAGCAGCGGTGGGTTGGGCAGATACTTAATTCAGGTCTTATCCGCCCAATCCGAAAGCACATCTTTCCCTTTTTGTCTGGCTGATGTTGTCACAGCGAAAGCTTCATCGACTTGACGGCAGTTGGTTCATAGATAGACAAGCGGGGATTTTTATTTTTATTATCTTTACGATTTTACGGACGACAACATCTGAGTCGCATCAATTTCTTATGACCAGAATCAACGGACTTTTATTGGCATTTATTAGCTTTTTTCTGCAAGGCATGACATTGGTCGCGGCGCAAAATCCCGTCTACCCCGAATGGAAAACCAATACCGAAAAGCGCTCCATCAATCTCAAAGATTTGCTCACCCCAGGGGTCACCAAAGACGGCATTCCGGCAATCGACCGCCCGCGTTTCGTGAGCGTCAAAGCAGCCAGCAAATGGCTGTCGGATAATGAACCGGTTATTGCGTTGCAAGTTAATGGCGTCAATCGCGCCTATCCGCTGC
The DNA here is from genome assembly GCA_040754075.1 of Acidobacteriota bacterium. Lineage (NCBI taxonomy): Bacteria > Pseudomonadati > Acidobacteriota > Acidobacteriota bacterium. The sequence continues at coordinate 26,995 of JBFMDH010000045.1, read as the reverse complement.
AAATTCTCATCTGGCATGAAATCGTCAATGACCAGATCGGCGGCGTGCCGGTCATTGTCACCTACTGTTCAATCTGCAACAGCGCGATTGTCTTTGAGCGCAAACTCGGACGGCGCATTTTATCATTTGGCATCGCGGGTTTTGTGCACGGCTCGAACATGGTCATGTATGACCGCGAAACCGAATCGTGGTGGCAACAGTTTACCGGTGAAGCCATCGTTGGCGATTTGCTTGGCATGAAATTGAAACCTATACCGGCGCAGATGATTAGCTTCGCGCAATTCGCCAAGGCTTTCCCGAACGGGCAAACGCTTTCCAGACAGACCGGATTCGTTCGCGATTATGGCAGCAATCCGCATTTTCGGTATGACAACCTCGAAGGTCGTCCAAGCCATTTTCGCGGCAAACCCGACTCGCGCTTAATTCCGATGGAAAAAGTTATCGGCGTCGAAATCGGCGATAAAGCGAAAGCCTATCCTTATGCAATCAGCCGCGCGCGCAGAGTCATCTATGACCGTATCGGCGAGCAGGAGATGGTTATTTTTCATGCCGATGGAGCACTCTCGGCGCTTGATGAAACCGATATGAAAAAATCGAAACCGGCAGGTTCGACTGGCGTATTTGAACCTTTCATCAATGGACGACGCCTCACCTTTGGCTATCAAGACGGCGAGTTTGTGGACGCCGAAACCGGAAGCCGCTGGAACATTTCAGGCAAAGCCATAAGCGGCAAGATGCAAGGCAAATCACTCAAACGCATCGCGCACGGCGATTATTTCGCCTTCGCCTGGCTGGCATTCAAACCTAAGACTGAAATTTTCACTCAATAAAAATGCAGCATTCAAAGCGCGGTCAAAGACCGCTTCTTCAACGTTGCATTATTGAAGGCAATCACAATAAAAACGCACAGAGCTTGATATTAAAACCCTGTGCGTTATCGAATGAAGTGATGTTTGTTGATTAAGCGTGAGCTTCCTGTCCATCAATGCCGGTGTCTTTGACCGGCGGCATTTCATCTGCATCTTTGTTCCCTTCCATCACCATCTCCTTTTCTACGGGAGCCGGCGTGAGCGTATTTTTCAACAACTCATCAATGGTTTCAACAAAGACGATTTCCAAATCATGCAATGCCTCTTCAGGAATATCTTTGACATCGGGTTCATTGCGTTTGGGCAAAATCACCCGCGTGATGCCTGCGCGCCGCGCCGCCAGCACTTTGCCTTTGACGCCGCCAATCGGAAAGACCAAGCCGCTCAAAGTGATTTCGCCGGTCATCGCCGTGTCGTTACGAACCGGACGCCCGGTGAGCAATGAAGCGAATGCCGACACAATCGTTACACCTGCCGAAGGGCCATCTTTAGGAATCGCCCCGGCTGGCACGTGAACGTGTATGCCGTTTTTATCGAAGTCGAAATTTTTAATGCCGACCTCTTTGGCGTGCGACCACAGATAGCTGTAGGCGGCGCGCGCCGATTCCTGCATGACATCGCCGAGTTGCCCCGTGATGGTCAAGCCTTTGGCAGCCGGTAAAAGTGTTGCTTCGATGAACAACACTTCGCCGCCCATCTCGGTGACGGCAAGTCCCGTGGCGACGCCCGCCGGTAAGGTTTCGCGCGCGGTCTCCTGGAAGAATCTTTCGTGACCGAGATATTCTTCCAAATCATTCGGCACAATCGTAAACGATGCGCCTTTGCCTTGCGCCACTTTCAAAGCCACTTTGCGACCCAGTCTGCCGATGGTGCGTTCAAGCTGGCGCACCCCGGCTTCGCGTGTATAGCGCGCGATGACCGCTTGCAAAGTTTCGTCTTTGATTAAAATCTGCTCTTCCGTGAGTCCCGCTTCTTTGACTTGGCGCGGCACCAGATAACGTTTGGCGATGTGCAGTTTTTCTTCTTCGGTGTAACCGGCAAGTTGAATAATCTCCATGCGGTCGCGAAGCGCAGGCGGAATCGGCGCAAGCGAATTCGCTGTAGCGATGAAGAAGACTTTCGACAAATCGAAAGGCAAATCCAGATAATGGTCGCGGAACGAAAAGTTCTGCGCCGGGTCGAGAATTTCAAGCAATGCAGAAGCCGGGTCGCCGCGAAAATCCATGCCGAGTTTATCGACTTCATCAAGCATCATCACAGGATTGTTTACGCCTGCGCGCCGCAGGGCTTGAATGATGCGACCGGGCATCGAACCGATGTAGGTGCGACGATGGCCGCGAAGTTCCGCTTCGTCGCGCACCCCGCCTAGCGACATACGCTCGAATTTGCGCCCCATCGAACGGGCGATGGATTGACCGAGACTGGTTTTACCCACACCCGGAGGACCAACGAAACAAAGAATCGGCGCTTTGCTTGTCGGATTGAGTTTGATCACCGCCAGATGTTCGAGAATACGGTCTTTGATGTCTTCAAGGTCGTAGTGGTCTTCATCAAGTACGACTCTCGCGTTGTTCAAATCCAGACTATCTTCGGTGGATTTGTTCCAGGGCAGTTCCAAAATCCATTCAAGATAGGTGCGAATCACGTTGTAATCGGGCGCGGCTGCCGGCAGGCGTTCCAGGCGGCGCAACTCGCGCTCGGCTTCTTTACGAATGTCTTCCGGCAAATCGGCTTTTTCGACGCGCTCGCGCAACATCAAGGATTCAGCCTGTTCGGGATCAGCTTCACCAAGCTCTTTTTGAATCTGCTTCATCTGCTCGCGCAAAATATAATCGCGCTGCGCTTTGCCGAGTTCTTCCTGAGCCTGGCTGGAAATTTTATTGCGAATGCCGAGCACTTCGACTTCCCGCGAAAGATAGGTGTGCATCAAGCGCAGCAACTTGTCTTCGTTATCGGCTTCAAGTAAGGCTTGCTCTTGTTCAACCCCGAGGTCGAGCACGGAACCTAAGAAATAGGCGAGCCTGACATAATCATCCTGTGATGAAACGATGCTGCGAATTTCCGCAGGCACATTTGGCAGTAGGGTTAAGGCTTTCTGTACCAGTGCACTGATGTTGCGTCGCAGGGCTTCGACTTCAAGGGTCTCTTCTTTAACCGGCTCGGCAAGAATTTCGACTCGTGCCTTCAATAAGGGTTCCGATTGGGTAAATTCCAGAACCCGAAAACGCTCCTGCCCCTGCACAATCAAGTGCAAAACCTCTTCATTGCCTGGTGCGCGCATCATGCGATTGATGACCACGAGCGTGCCAACCTGGTAGAGATTATCAACCGAGGCTTCCGCGTCATCATCTTCGCGTTGGGCGATTACGCCGAGCAATTTTTCCTGATTGTTTAACGCTTCTTCAACCGCTGCGAGCGACAACGCGCGCCCAACCGTTAAAGGTGAAATTCCCGACGGAAAAATCACCGTGTTGCGCAAAGGCAAAATCGGCAGTTCGTAAATTCGATTCGGCTGTGCGGTTGTCTGCCCCGTTGATTGCTGCACAGCTTGATTTTCGAGTGTTTCCTGGTTCTGTATCATTTCGTTGTTTTCTGACATTTTTATTCTCCTGCAATCAGATGCCAGATGTTAGACGTTCGACGTTAGCCAGGTCTTGCGGCTAACCTCTAACTTCTGACACCAGTCATCTGCGCTTAGCAGTTGTTATCAATATGAACAAAGAGCCAACCATCAATTGATTCGACGCGAATTTCGGTGTTCGATAAATCGCAGGGAATCACCAAGACGCGCTCAAAACGGCTGTAAGTGATTTCGAGTTGATGATAACTCCACCCCTGCGTCATAACCGAATCGCGTCTGACACCGCGAACGACAATTTTGTTGTCAACGACCAGAACTTCCACATCTTCCGGTCGAACGCCCGCCAGATCGAATTTAATTTTCCAACCGTCGGGCGTTCGATAAATATCAACTGCCGGTTGCCAGAGCGGGCCACTGGTGCGTTGAAGACTCAATTCACCGGTGAGCCGTGTAATCAAAACTTTTCTGCTTCTCGACATTTCAATCTCTCCATTCGCTTTGCGGAAATTTTTGTTGGTGGTTGCGGCGAGGGTCTGAGACCTTCGCTTCAACTCATATTAACCCACGCCTCAAGCTGATTATTAGCGCTTGGCTTCTGCGGCTTGCGCTGCCGTATTAAAGGCAATTTTATCGTCCGCAACGCCAATCTTGACGTTGGTGTTATCGCGCACTTCGCCTTTTAAAATCAGGCGTGACAGCGGCGTTTCAAGTTCGCGTTGAATGGCGCGTTTCAAAGGACGCGCGCCATAAACCGGGTCGTAACCCACTTTGGCAAGCCAGGCACGCGCTTCATCATTCAAGTCAATGGTAATTCTCCGCTCATCCAAACGCTTACGCAAACGTTCGAGTTGAATATCGACGATGTGTTGCAAATCTTCTTCCGTCAGCGAATGGAAGACGATAGTTTCATCGACGCGATTTAGAAATTCCGGGCGGAAGTGATGGCGCAATTCATTCATCACCGAATCTTTCATGCGCTCGTATTTATCGCCTTCGGTATCGCCGTGATATTCCAAAATCAAATGGCTGCCGATGTTCGAGGTCATGATGATAATCGTGTTCTTGAAATTCACCACGCGACCTTGCCCGTCGGTGAGCCGCCCGTCATCGAGGATTTGCAGCAAGACGTTGAATACATCGTGATGGGCTTTTTCGATTTCGTCGAACAAGACCACCGAATACGGACGACGACGCACGGCTTCCGTGAGTTGTCCGCCTTCTTCGTAACCGACATAGCCCGGAGGCGCACCGATGAGCCTTGCGACCGTATGTTTCTCCTGATACTCGGACATATCAATGCGAATCATGGCGTGTTCATCATCGAATAAAAATTCCGCCAGGGCGCGCGCGAGTTCGGTTTTACCGACACCCGTCGGGCCTAAGAAGATGAACGAACCAATCGGACGATTGGGGTCTTTGAGTCCTGAACGCGCGCGAATTACCGCGTCGGATACGGCGCTGACGGCTTCATCCTGCCCGATGACGCGCTTGTGCAAATGCTCTTCAAGCGACAGCAACTTCTGCATTTCACCTTCGAGTAATTTCGAGACCGGTATCCCTGTCCAACGGCTGACGACCTCGGCGATGTCCTCTTCGTCAACCTCTTCTTTCAATAGACGACTGCCGCTTTGCGGTTTATCTAAACCGTCCTCGTACTCGTGCAGTTGTTTTTCGAGTTGGGTGAGTTTGCCGTAACGCAGTTCAGCGGCTTTGTTCAAATCGTACTCGCGTTCGGCTTGTTCGATTTGGACTTTAGTTTGTTCAATCTCTTCGCGAATGGCGCGAACTTTTTGCACAGACTCTTTTTCAGATTCCCATTGCGCTTTGAGCGCATCAGCCTGGGCTTTCAGGTTGGCAACCTCTTTTTCAATTTTTTCGAGTCGCGCTTTTGATGCCGCGTCGGTCTCTTTTTTCAAGGCTTCGCGTTCGATTTCAAGTTGCATCACGCGACGCAAGGTTTCATCCAACTCCGCAGGCATCGAATCGATTTCGGTTCTCAGTTTCGCTGCCGCTTCATCCACAAGGTCGATGGCTTTGTCGGGCAAGAATCGGTCAGAGATATAACGATGCGAAAGCACTGCTGCGGAAACCAAGCCCGAATCTTTGATGCGCACACCGTGATGCACCTCGTAGCGTTCTCTGAGTCCGCGCAAGATAGAAATCGTATCTTCGACGGTCGGTTGGTCAACCATCACCGGCTGGAACCGCCGTTCAAGCGCCGCATCTTTTTCGACGTGCTTGCGATATTCATCAAGGGTGGTTGCGCCGATGCAATGCAACTCGCCGCGCGCCAGCATCGGTTTAAGCAGATTCGAGGCATCCATCGAACCTTCGGCTGCGCCAGCGCCGACAATCGTGTGCATTTCATCAATGAAGAGGATGACTTCGCCTTCCGATTCCTGAACTTCTTTGAGTACGGCTTTCAAACGTTCTTCAAACTCGCCACGATATTTTGCGCCTGCAACCAGCGCGCCCATATCGAGGGTGACGATGCGTTTGTTCTTTAGCCCTTCGGGCACATCGCCGCGAATGATGCGTTGCGCCAAGCCCTCGACGATTGCGGTTTTACCGACGCCGGGTTCGCCAATCAGCACCGGGTTATTTTTGGTGCGACGCGACAGCACCTGAATGACGCGGCGAATCTCGTCGTCACGCCCGATGACCGGGTCAAGTTTGCCTTGCGATGCGGCTTTGGTGAGGTCACGCCCGTAGCGTTCCAGGGCTTCATAGGTCGATTCGGGATTTTGCGACGTGACGCGCTGATGACCGCGCACTTGTTTTAAAACTTCCTGAATGCGCTTACGTTCCGCGCCCATAGTCTTGAGTATGCGCGAGGCAGCGCCTCCCTCGTCGATGATGGCTAACAGCAGATGCTCGACGCTGATGTAATCATCTTTTAATTTCTTGGCTTCATCTTCGGCAGAGACAAAAACTTTATTTAAACGTGCCGTGATATAGACCTGATCGACTGGACCTGACGGACCTGTGACCTTCGGAAATCGACCAACCTCCTGATCGACTGCCTGTTTGAGGGCATCGACATTGACGCCAGCTTTGGTCAAGACCGAAGGCACCAACCCGCCTTCCTGTTCAAGCAAGGCAAGCAAGAGGTGCTCAACTTCGATTTGTTGGTTGGAATTTCTTGTAGCGATGGTTTGGGCAGCACGAACCGCCGCCTGGGCTTTTTCTGTAAAACGATTGATGTCCATCCTTAAAACCTCTTCAATAACTTCTTATTTATAAAGACGGTTCGATTATACAGACGACTTTAGCGTTAAGGCAACAAAAAATTTGATAGCAATATACTCAGATTTATAATTTTATCTGGGTTTAAAACTGCTAATCTCCATAAGTTGTTTATATAATTGCTGTTCTTGCTCGGTTGGGGAAGTGGGAACGACGATTTTAAGTTTAATATAATGGTCGCCGCGTCCGCCGCCGCGTTTATTCAGCCCGTAGTTTCTGAGCCGCATTCGTTGACCGCCTTGCGAACCGGGTTTGATTTTAATCTCGGCTTTGCCATCGATGGTCGGCACTTCGATATTTGCGCCAAGCACGGCTTCCGCAGGGGTTATTGCTACTTCGGCATTGGTATCATCACCGTTCACAGTAAAAATCGGATGCGCTTGGATACGAATTTTAATGTACAAATCGCCCGCGGGCGTGCTGCCTGTGCCTCTGTGTCCTTGACTGGGAACTTTTATGGTTGCGCCATCGCGAGCGCCGACCGGTATATTGATGTCTATGGTTTTGGGGGCAATCACCAGCCCTTTTCCTCTACAGAGTGTGCAAACCGTATTCCCAATGATGCCCGTTCCCTTGCAGGTTGGACAGGTTCTGGTTTTTTGCATGGTGAGGCGCTGGCGGCCGCCTTTGTGGGCTTGTTCAAGCGAGATACTGATTTCGGTTTCGCGAGCTTTGGTCGGCGAGGTTTCGGGTTCGCCACTGCCGAAAATCATTTCAAAAAAATCGCTGAAGATGCCGCCGCCTGTCGAAGTCGTAGTGGTTCGCGTCGTGGTGCGGGTTCGCGCATTGGTGCGATTGAAATCGCCAAAAATATCTTTGAGGTCATCGTAGTTGACCTCGGTTTGCTGCCAACCGGGCGGCGGCGTAAAGTCCGCGCCATTTTTCCAGTTGGCACCAAGCCGGTCGTATTTTTTACGTTTTTCCGGGTCGGACAACACTTCGTTGGCTTCGTTGATCTCTTTGAATTTTTCTTCGGCGGCTTTATTGCCGGGGTTCATATCGGGATGGTATTTGCGCGCCAGTTTGCGAAAGGCTTGGCGAATTTCATCTTCGCTGGCATCGCGCTTCACCCCTAAGACTTCGTAATAATCTCGAAATTTTACAGACATTCAATTGCGTCCCGATTCAACAGTGATGGTGCATCAATATCATTAAAAGAGCCGCAGGCTTATGTCAAATGATGTGCTCTTTCACGGAACCAAGTTTTTAAAAGCGACTTTGCCAGATCGCAACCATTGATTTGCCTGGTTAGTTGAAAAAAACGCCATGCCGATAGACTGATTTTCGAGGTTGATGTATTCTTGTCTCATCGTTTGATTCCAGGCGATCAACTCAATTCAAGGAGGTGTGCTTATTCCGAAAGACGATATGATTCCCGTTGATGGCGTGGTGATTGATTCATTGCCCAATGCCACGTTCAGAGTGCAAATCGCCGAAGGTCACCAGATTTTAGCCCACCTTTCAGGCAAGATGCGTAAGAATTTTATTAAAGTATTGCCGGGAGACAAGGTGACGGTCGAACTCTCGCCGTATGATTTGACCAAAGGTCGTATAACCTACAGACATCGAAGCTGAATTCTTTACTATCAATTTTTTGCGGTAATAAAAAAATCGGGCTGGCAAATTGTGCCAGCCCTGTTGTTTGTTTGCTGCGCCAGTTAATCGAGCAGCGGAATTTTTCTGATGCGGAAGTTTTCATAATCCGCAACATACAGAGTGCCGCGATCAATGGCGATGCCTCTTGGGAAATTAAAGGTGGCGCGCGATCCCGGACCTTCACGGAATTTGACGCTGTCAGCTCCGGCAAGCGTAGTCACATTGCCCTGCTGATCAATGCGGCGAATGCGCCCCGGTCCCATTTCCGAAACGTACAAAATGCCATTGGCATCAAAAGCCAAGCCAATCGGTTGAATGAAATTGGCAATGAATCCGGGTCCATCGCTGCTGCCGCCGCTGCCTTCGCCTGCAAAAGTTTCCACTTTGCGGGTCTGCAAATTAATTTTGCGAACGCGATTGTTGCCGGTATCCGCGACATACAGGAAATTCCCATCCGCCGAAATCGCCAACCCCGTCGGCGTGTTGAATCTGGCGGTAACCCCGTCCCCGTCAATGAATCCCGGCACACCGTTTCCGGCAACCGTTTCAACCATAAATTGTCCGCCTGACTGCGCGACTTTGCGAATCGCATGATTATTCGGGTCAGTGAAATATAATGCGCCATCCGGCCCTATGACGATTTCATCGGGGTGACGGAAAGCCGCGTTACTGGCTACACCATCTCTGAAGCCTTCGATGCCTTCTTTTGTGGCATTCAATTTTTCCTGCCTTGGCGCTGTGGTTATCAATTCAGTGGTTCCGGCGATGGTATCAACCGAAATGCCGCCGCCATTTTGACTGATGCGTCGCACCACATCATTGCCGTTTTCGGTTACATAAATTGTGCCATCAGGAGCCACCGCCAAGCCGTTCGGGAAGGAGAAGGTTACAGGGCGACCGGCGCTGTTGCCGGAGTCGTGATAACCGAAATCCCCTGTCGTCCCGGCAATGTTGCAAACTTCGCCGGTGTCCGGGTTGATGCGACGAATCGCGTGGTTTTGCTGGTCGGTCACATACAGCATGTGGTCAGTCCCAACGGCAATGCGCCTCGGGCGACGCAGCCTGGCTTCTTCTGCCGGTACACAGGTGGTTTCGTTGAAGCCTTCGCGGGAAATGCCGACCAGCGTACTGACTTCAACATCCTGAACAATCTCGAAAGTCGCCGTGACCGTGTTGCCTTCTTCGTTGGTTATTTGAATGGTGTGGGTGCCGAGACTGGTCTGTTTCTCTTCAGGAATCACAATGCGTAGTAAAGTTTTGGTTGAAGATTGCACTTTAGCCTTCGCATCATCAAGTGTAACGGTGAGGTTATCACCTAAATTTGCGCCGTATAAATCAACCGTCGGGCGCTTATCGCCGAGTCGTATACGGGTTGGCGCAACATTGAATACAATCGGTTCCTCTTTTGGCGGGCGCACCGTGAAAATGATGTCGCTTGATTGAATACCTTCCTGTTCGACACGTACGAAGATGCGTCCGGGTTGTGCAAGCAATGAAGCGGGAAGCGTGGTCATCAATCGGCCTGGACGTTTCAAGGTCGCCGGAATCGGCACATCATTAATCACCAGAATGGCATCGTTGGCGAAATCGCCGCGAACAATCAGTTCAAGGTCTTCGCTCCCGGCTTCGGCAGTGTCCGGTTCGATGCTATTGATTTGGGCGGGTTGCGGAACCACATAAAAGATTTCCGCATTCGAGATGTCGCCGTTTTTATTGCGCACATAAATCGGCACGCGCGCGGCATTCTCAACCAAATCGGCGGCGATTTGCACCGATAGCAATTCATCGTTGATAAAGGTTGTGGCAACCGCTTCAAAACCGGAGGTCACGGCTACGGTTTTATCGGAAAAGCCTTCGCCGCTAATCGGAAAAAGCAAATCCGAGCCGTGTCCGGCTTCTGTCGCATTGCCCTGCAAATGCATGCGCACTTCGGCACTTGCCTGCACCACGCTCAAGGTGAGGGTGGCGCTCGATTGCCCGTCACCATTGACCGCTTTCACTTCATGGGTGCCAACGCTGGCGATGACCGAGGCTTCGATTTCGGCTAACAGCAAGCGACCTTTTTTCCCGATGACTCGGGATGTGGCAAGCGGTACGCCATCCAGGTGAACCTTTGCATCAGCGGAAAAACTGTTGCCTTGCAATCTGAGGGTAAAGGTTTCGGTTCCCGCTGGAATGACATTAGGCGCAAGCCGCTTGATGAAAGGCGCTGCGCTTTGAGCAAACACCGTGATCTTTTGAATTGCGTTGGGAATGATTAAACCCGAAAGGATGAAGATTGAAATCAATACGGTTGAAACTACTCTTCTCATCAAAAACTCTCTCCTTGAACTACATTGCGCGATTGCTGAATGCCTGAGTAAAAAAATAGCGTTAATTTTCTTTAGGGTAACTTGATTCATCGGATTTTTAAACAATCGCTTTTTCATGAATAGAAATATCGCAGAGCCGATCCTTGCACGGATATTTACTTTTTTGCTGGCAGTCTCAGAATTCTCTAACTCCAGTTTGTTAGCAGTGCCGTACGCAGTTAAGAAAGCGATTGGCAATTATACCCAGCGCAACAAAACTTTCACAAACCGATTTCCGCAAGTCGCTTGAGCGCGAATTGATATGCCGCATCGACTGCCTGGTTTCCTTGCGCAAGTTTATCGGGACCCAGTTGCGGCACAATCGGTTCAATCCAACTCAGACGCTCTTTGAATTCGCCCAACGCTTCGACGCGATGCTGTTCAATCTCTTTGCGGGCAGCAGTGAGCGATTTTTCAAGCATCGCAAACGCCGTCCAGTTGCGCTCATTCAAGCCGCGTTCGTCTTCGCGGGTTGGCAAATAATGAACCAGAATGCGGTCGGGTTGTTCGCGGGCAATCATCGCTTCAAGCGGAATTTTTGCGAGAAACCCGCCATCCCAATAGTCGGCTTCGCCGATTCTTCTCGGCGCCATCAAAAACGGATAGCTGCACGAAGCGCGCACCTTGTCGGCAATGGTTCCCGAATGAAAGGTATCATCTTTGCCGGTGGCCAGGTTGAAGGCGGTCAAATATAACCGTCGCGAACAGGCTTCAAAAGTTTTGGCGCGCAGATGACGTTCAATGATGCGCTCGAATAATTCACCCTTTAACAGTCCCGTCCAGCCGCGCCCTTTTTTTAAAAGCGCGCGAATAAATCCGCCGGCGCCGGTGCTGTCCCAGAAATCGCTTTTGCGAATTTCACCGAGCGTCGCGATGATTTCGCTTGCCGGTACGCCCGAGGCGTGCAGGCTTGCGACAATCGCGCCGGCGCTCGACCCGGCGATTGCCGTGTAATCAATGTTGCGTTCTTCAATCGCCCGCATAAACCCGGCGTGCGCGAAAAAGCCGAAATAACCTGCCGATAATACAATCGCTATGTTGTCCCTAGTCATTTGTCCTTCGTTAGTGGCTGAATTCATTGATTGCCTGTGTCTATCAATCATCAAGCCAGAAAGTTTGATATAAACACCGGGCAAATGACAAATGACCAATGACAAGTGACCGACGACGACGTACAATGTCTGCTTTTTAGCGGAGGCAGAAAATGTTCAAAGTCGCCCTGGTGGGCACGCATGGCGTCAATAAAACCACCCTTGCTTACGAACTGGCGGGGGTTTTAAAACGGCGCGGTAAAACCGTCGAATTGATTACCGAAATCGCCCGCGAATGCCCTTTTCCGCTGAACGAACAGGGGACGCGCGAAGCTTATCAATGGATTATTGCGCGACAGATTCAACTGGAAATCGAAAAATCGCCGCGCGCCGCAATTTTAGTTTGTGACCGCGCCGTGCTCGATAACTTCGCTTACTACGCCAGACGCTTTCAGCAGGGTAATCATGAATATCGTTCATTGCATTCCTATTGCCGCCACTGGATGACGACTTATGATTTGCTGGTGCGTTTACCCATCACCCACACGCTCACCGCTGATGGCTTTCGTTCAACCGATAGCGCCTTTCAAAAAGAAATTGACCAATTGTGCGATGAGTTATTTGAAAGCGACTACTCTATGCAAAGCAAACCTTCCTATATCCGAGGAGCGTTCAATGCCCATCAAATTGCCGATTTGATTTTGCAAGATGCCATTAAAGCAGAGGTGGGAAATTAAATCGCATCTGGTGATTTTATAGAATTGAACCCAATACAGTTTAAAAGAATTTGCGTTTGAATTCTTCGTGGCGGGTGCGGGCGGTTTCCATCAGTTGGTTAAATTCGCTTTCGTTGCGGAGATTTTTCAACAGCGCATCGGTCTTAAAATACGGATAACAATAAAAGCCACCTTCGATGCTGCGGCGGAGCATTTTCAGGGCGGTCGCTTTATCGCCCAGCATCGCATAAGCTTGCACGACTTTATAGATACCTTCGGCATCCGCGACATTGCGCTCTTCAATCATCTGCCGCGTATCGCGCAACAGTTCAATGCCTTCCCGATTTTTGCCCTCAATCGCCAAGGCTATCGCTTTACCGATGCGGGTATACAAATCGGGATTGAGTTCATAAGCGCGATTTAAAAACTCTATTGCCTGTTTATCATTGCCCATATAGTGATGCGCGTAGCCGCGATAAAAGACGATAAAGGCAATCTCGCGTTGCGGCAACGAATCGATAAATTTTTGATAATCGCCGTTGTATAAATAACTATTGAGCGCCGAACTATACAATTTCACTTCCGGGTCGATGCGGCGCGCCGCTTCGCATTCGGCAATCGATTCCTGAATCAGACCGCCGAACCGATAGGCGTAACCCAATTCCCAATGGGCTTCGGCTAAATTGCTGTTGGCTTGTAAAACTTCTCTAAGTAGCGGCACCGCTTCAACGGCTTTGCCGGTATCGGTGAGCAGATTGGCTTTAAAAATATGCGCTTCAATCTGGTCAGGATTCAAATCCAGCGCCCTGTCATAATAGTCCTGCGCTTTTTGATAATCAGTTGCTCCTCCCAGTTGAAAAGCTGCCGACGCCGAGTAAGCTCTGCCCAGATGCGCCCAGGCGAGCGCAAATTGCGGGTCGAGCTTAACGGCTTCATCAAGGCGTTCAACTGCGGCTTTGAAGCGGTTGGTTTGATAGAGATCAACGCCCTGCAAAAATAATTCAAAAGCCTGATAGTTTTGCGTATTGCCACGCTCAGCGCGCGCGCTTTCGTCAGAACTCATGCGCACCTGCAAGCCTTTGATGACCTGTTGCGCCACTTTGTCCTGCACTTCGACAACCCGGTTGTATTTCAAACGAATGCTCTCCTGCCAGGCAGTGCGGTCATTTTTTACATCAATCAACTGGGTGTTGATGATGATGTCATCGCCATCTTTTTGATAGGTTCCGGTGAGCATGGTTTGCACTTTGAGTTCGCTGGCAATCTTTTTCGCATCAATCTCCTGATTGCGATATTTGCTGACATAGGAAGTCGGCAAGACGCTGACTTCGCTGGCGTAGTTCAACTTGGTGATGATGACATCGGCAAGCGCGAGACTCAAGAAATCAATATTTGCATCGTTCTGCAAATTAACAAACGGCATAACCGCCAGACGGCGCGAAGGCGGCGCGGGTTTTAAAAAGTTGAAATAGATAAAAACCGCAAGCAAGGCGACCACTAAGGCGGCGGCGGCAATCACCAATTGTTTATTGCGCGCCAGCCAGCCCGATTTTCGCGCAAGGCTTACCGCATTGCGTTGCGGCATTGGCAAAGCACTTGCGGTTTGAGGAGTTGAAGATTCCCACACTCCCAGTTTATCGAGCAACCGCGCCGTATCGTCATCAAGTTGATTATTTTCCTGAGCCGCACTTGCCTGCCCATCCTCCTCAGGTGAAATAACTGTAGTTTTGATTGAGACATTCGGGCGGGATTTAAAGACCTCTACCGAGAGCGGGTCGTCGTTGGTCTCTTCGGGAGTTTCTTCAATGCGGCGCATCGCTTCAGCCTGAACCGCTGGTTCGCTTGCCTCAATGACCACTTTTTTGACTTCGGCGCTGAACCGATACCCTCGACGTGGAATCGTCTCGATGAAATGTAAGCCGTCTTTCGCTTCATTCAACGCTTTGCGTAATGCCGATACATTGACTGCGAGATTGGCTTCTTCAACAAAGGTATCGGGCCAGATTTTTTCCAGCATCTCCTCTTTTTCGAGGATGCGTCCGGTGTTTTCAACCAGCAGCAGCAGGGTATCAAAGGCTTTGGGAGTTAGGGGAATGAGTTTGCCATCGCGATAGAGGGCGCGTTCCGCAAGGTCTAAACGGAAGCCCTCGAACTCATAAAACTCTTTGTTTTTCAGCAACATAATGCTTTTAGAACTCTTTTAGAACTCTTTTAGACATTCTTAAAGACTTTTTCTCAGGCTTTCGCTTACGATCAAGCACGTCGGTTGAAGTCAATGGGGCTGCTCCAGACCGCAGCCCCCAACCGAGTGTCTTGAGATTATAAGTCAGCGTGAGAAGTTGACTCAAGACAAGCAAAGGATTTGCTTTTATGACGACTCGAATCGCTTACCACAATCACATAACGAACGCTAAACCAAATATGGCGAGCCGTCCGGGCTGCCGCATTCGAGTTGTCCGATTTTCTGGCGACAGTAACTCTTTAGCAGATAATTATATTCAAGTTAAAGCCCAAGACGCGCAGAGCGATGTCGCTGGAACGATTTCTCAAAAGCCCGTGTTCAAAAAAGGCGAATACCCGAACGTCAAGCGGTTCGGTCGAGTGACGAAAAATTTGCTTGCGGGTGAGAGATTGACGGCGCGCGCCGGACTATTTTTGCCGACGCGCGCTTATCAAAAGGCGAAAGCCTCGTGTATCAAAGCGCTCATCGTTTTTTATCTGTGCGCAATCATCTTCGGCTATCTCTTGCCCGACGCCGAGGTCAATGTCGTCGAGCAAATTCGGATTTCAGTTTTATTCAATCTCAGGCAAGCGAATACTGAACCGAATTTACCCGGCTTGGCAACCGATTTAAACGATTATCTGAAACTTTCATTGAGCTATACCTCAATTTGTAAACCGAATGTTTGAGGTTTAATCAAGGCTCGCTTCTATTGGCAAGACGAAGGGAAGCACACAACGCAACCATTGAATAGAAGGCAAAGGCAATGAGGCGTGCAGGTCAATTTTTCGCACCCTCGCTCGTAAATCGTCTTCAGTAATCCCTGAGACAGAAAATCATTTTAGCACTCAACACCTGAAGAATGTTTAAGCCTGACCGCAAGGGTAAAGCCTCCATCGGAATCCATGCCTGGCGAGAGAAGTGATGAGAAGGAGAATTCATTGATTACCCTAAATTTTTTGAAAGGTGTTCTATGGGTTGAAAACAGAAGCGATTTTTCTGAGCCTGTAGATACACCGCAATTCACCGGGATATCGAATTTAACTATGCTGCAAGTTGCCTGGATTGCAATTTTACTTGGCTTTGCCATTGAAGTATTGTTGGCTCTGGTTGCATTTCTTTATTTCGACGTCGCAAGCGCAAAACCGTTCATCGCCGATTTAGCGCATAAAGTTTCGTGGTCGGTGATTGTTTGCGTCGGATTGGCGATGGGCAGACTGGTGGCGCAACACCGCGAAAATTTTATGGGCGTCGCGGGATTCTTATCCGCCCCCATCGGCTTTTTAATCGCCAATTTATTGCAAAAGAGTGTCGCGCAAACTCTGGGTTTGACCGCAAATGTGGTTTCCGATACGCCGTTATTTTTAATCGGCTTCATCAAAGCTATCGAATATGCCTGTCTCGGATTGCTGCTTGAATGGCTGGAAAAACAATCCCGCAAGAATCTCTCAGCTTATATTTTCATTGGCATTACGGTCGGCATTTCGTTTGGCAGCATCATTTTGTTTGCCATTACCGAAACCGCCAATTCGCCTTTAACTGAAGCCGATTTAACCGCAAAAGCGATTAGCGAAATTATTTTTCCCGTCGGCTGTTCTCTGGTGATATTCGCCTCAAAAAATTCAAGACGCCTGAGCGTGAATGACGAACCAACAGGTTTGAGCAGATAACCCTTCAACCTTTGCAACCGGGCACCGTTTAACGAAAAGAGATGTGCGTAACTGAGCTTACACAAGCAGAAGGTTTGAAAACGATTAACTGCGACTTGCCCCGTAAGGGCAGTTGCGAATAGCCCAGCGATGTATTGTCAGGCTATTTTTAATGAACCTGATAAATCCGTCTTTCTCATCAGCAACTATTTCCCAAAATCCATTCGGAAAGCGAGTGAAAACATTTTACTA
Organism: Acidobacteriota bacterium; assembly: GCA_040754075.1. Taxonomy (NCBI): domain Bacteria; kingdom Pseudomonadati; phylum Acidobacteriota; species Acidobacteriota bacterium. Next base: position 10,483 of record JBFMDH010000045.1, on the reverse strand, counting down.
CTCGCGCTGCTTAACTTTTCTTCCATCACCGTGCTAGTTTTTCATCAGCAACTGAAAAACTTATGACCATCAACGAGGCGATTAAAAAGGTAATCGAGCGCCAGCACCTGACAACCGATGAAGCGGCGGCAGTGCTCGAACAAATCATGACCGGGCAGTGCGCCGAGGCGCAGATTGCCGCATTGCTTACGGCGCTTCGCATGAAAGGTGAAACGGTTGCCGAACTCACAGGCTTTGCCAGAGTGATGCGAAGTAAAGCGACGGCTGTGCGTCCGCGTTTAATCAATACTGATGAGGCGTTAGTTGATACCTGCGGAACCGGCGGCGACGTAAGCGGCAGTTTCAATATTTCAACCGCTGCGGCTTTCGTGGTTGCGGCGTGCAAGGTGCGCGTCGCCAAACACGGCAACCGTTCAGTGTCGAGCCATTGCGGCAGCGCCGATGTGATGGAAGCGCTCGGCGTCAAAATCGAACTTCCCATTGAGCGCATTAACGCCTGCCTTGATGAAGTCGGCATCAGCTTTCTACACGCGCCGCTCTTACATGAAGCCATGAAACATGTCGCTCCGGTGCGCAGGCAACTTGGGGTGCGCACGATTTTCAATATGCTGGGACCGCTAACGAATCCCGCAGGCGCAAACTGTCAGGTGATTGGCGTGTTTTCACCCCAGCTTACGGAAATGTTCGCGCATACGTTGAATGATTTGGGAACCCGGCGAGCCTTGATTGTTCACGGAAGCGATGGTCTCGATGAAATCACCATCACCGGCACAACCCGATTAACCGAGTTAAAAGATGGTGAAGTCAAAACCCGAGAAATTCATCCCGAAGACTTCGGTCTGGCTTGCGCTGTTGCTGACCAGATTAAAGGCGGCGACGCTCGACAAAACGCTGAAATAATTCGGCAAATTTTGCAGGGAGAAAAAAGTTCGCGCCGCGATATTGTGTTACTCAATGCCGCCGCAGCTTTAATCGCGGCTGGTCGCGCTCGTGATTTCAGCGAGGGCATCCGGCTTGCGAGCGAAGCCATTGACACGGGCGCGGCGCTTGCAAAATTGCATCAACTGATTCAATTCACCCAATAACCGTGGTTCACTGAATGCGCCTTTTCGGTATTCAGTGCCCTCCATCAACTGCAATCGTTCACTGGAGAGAAGCAAATTTTGTCTTCAGATTGAACGGAGAAAACCGATTTGGCAGATTGATTTCTCAAATATTTCCGTCCAATCCGAATTGATCCGCCTGCTCCGAAGACAAATTTTCTTTTTAAAGAATCACTCAGAGAATGAGTGACAATCCCCTCAAGCCAATAGCTGCCCGCCTTAGAAGCGGCTCCTGTAGCCAGATTCGTGTTTGTGAGTTCTCGCCTTAAAAAATTGCACTAAAAAAACAACCAGCGTTTTTTCTTCTGGGGTAAGACAGGTGCGGGACGTGTGGGGATAGCGCGGTCTTCGATAATCGCGCCGGGGTTATCTTTTGACATCGCCTGTGCGTACTCTTCGCCAACAAGTTCAGAAATCGCTGTCATTGCCATTGAAAGCCCAGGCAGACGGTTGCGCAGGTTGTGACAATCGCTTGCCACAAAATGAAGCAAGCCATTTTCAAGCATGATGATTGCCGTCTCTTTGACTTTACTGCCAAATTGTCCGGTGAATGAACCGGTATCGGCTTGTCCCAAAGCGCCGAGTTCTACCAATTCAAAAAATTTTTCAGGATGTCCCATCAACATCACGTTGCGTTCCGGGTGCGCGATGATTGGACGTATGCCGTTATTCATCAACTCAAACAAGGCGCGTTCACTGCCGGGCGGCACTACTTGATGGGGAAATTCGATTAACGCATAAGAGGTGCCCGCAAGCGTCGGCGCGCTTTGTTTATTGCACAGGTGATTGACGACATCGTGTGTGAAGCGCAGTTCGCTACCTAAAACGATTCGCGGTTCGCCCTGTAGCAACTCGTTGAGTTCATCCACCTTTTGTCGCAGATGCGCAGGGTCGTGGGTTTGGTGAACGCCGTCGTGCGCATGTGGCGTTGCAACAATCGTGGTTACGCCATCGCGCGCTGACATCCGGCACATTTCAAGCGATTCATCGAGCGTGCGCGCTCCATCGTCTATCTGAAATAAAATATGGCTGTGAATATCAATCATAAAACCACTTGAATTCAACGATACGCGGTTCAATCAACTTTCAATTCAGGCGCATCAAGCATACCACAAAGCGACGAGTGAGTCGCACCTTTCTCAAACCACAAAACTGCTGCAACAACGCTCAAAAATTGTTGCAGCAGTTTTCAAAACCGATAAATTGAACCCTTACGGCAGGCGCTTTGCCGGAATTTCCTGTGCGCCCTGGCGAATCGTAATTGAAATGGTTTTGCCGTTTTCGTCTTTATTAAAAACTAAAGAGAGATTCGCAACTTCGGGGGTAAAATATTTCACTTCCGATTCGGGATAGATTTCGATTTTTCCCTGCCCTTGAAGTTCAACCAATAAACTATCCCCTTCAACCGTAACCGATAATTTTCCAAGCGGCGTGGTGTATTCGCCAACGTAAGTTTGATAAACCTTCGCATCTACGCTGGCGACTTCACGCTCAATGATGAACGACTGCGCCCATCCGTATTCGGCGGCAATGGCGCGAATAATTTCTTGAGCCAAAGCGCCGCCGGTATCGGAATTGGTCATCACCACCGCGCCTTGCCCGCCATTTACAAAAGCTGTGAGTTGACAGCGGAAGCCTTCATTCGCGCCGCCATGTCCGAAGGTCGCTTTATTATCTTTGCCTTCAAGATTGAAACCCAGTCCCCAATTTTGAAACTGCCGGGTGAGCATCTGTTCAGTCATCGCCTGTGAAAGCAGGCGAGCGGATTTTCCGAGTTTGGCTTTTTGCACTTCGATGGCAAGTTTCGCCAAATCCATAGGCGTGGTCCAAAGTCCTGCGGCAGCCATTTCAGGATAAGTATGCCATTTGCCTTTGACGATTTGACCGCTCGCGCGATGCCCGGTAGCGGCTTGTTTGGCGCGTTCAACCGGAAGCGGTTGACGATAGGTGCTGTTCGTCATACCGATTCGCGAGAGCACTTTTTCCTGCATGATTTGCGGAAACGCTTTGCCGGTCGTATCCGTCATCAACAGTTGCATCACACAAAACCCGCCGCCCGAATATCGCCAGATTTTTTGCGGTTCGATGTCGTTAATGATGCGCGCCGAATTTGCGGGCTTTTCGCCGTTTAACAATTGCACAAGCGTCGGCACCGTTTCCGTTGCGGCATACCCCCTGAATCCATGAACCGTGAGTCCGGCGCTGTGGCTTACGAGTTCACGAAGCGTCACGCTCTTTTCTTTTACGAACGACGTGTCAGGCACCTTCCAGGATTTGAGTTTCACATTCACATCTTCATCGAGATTGAGTTGGCCTGCCTGTACTAATCTCAACATCCCGATAGTCGCAACCGGTTTGCTGATGGAGGCGGCTTGAAACATCGTATCAACGGTGACCGGTTCATTGGTTTCAACATCTTTTACGCCGTAACCTTTCGCCCATTCGATTGCATAATTATTAATCACTGCCACGCTCACGCCCGGCACTTTGTGAAAGCGCAGGCGTTCTATGAGGCTGAACTTTTTAGCGGGCTTGCCTTTAATTGCCAGTGCCGGCAATAGCCCGTTTTCGATGCGCGCGATGCGCTCACTCGTCGTTTTATTTTTTTGAATAACGCTTTGTGGGGTATTCGCCGATGATGGAAAACTGAAGGCGCAAAGGCTAAGCGTCAAACCTGCGATTAACAAAAGGCGAAGGCGATTTTGCAGCTTCATTTGGGGCATCCTCTCTTGGATAAAATCAGGGGTAAACTTTATCCGCTTGAGTGAAGGGTGTAAACGAAAAATATCAAGTCTTGACGCAGCGATTTACGGGAAACTATCATCAAGTCTGAGCGCCTTGTTATGAAGTTGCCTTTGTTGTTCACCCGTACAGTCGAAGACGCACAAACCCTGCGAGAGGAAAAGTATGATAAAAAGATGTTGTTTGTTATTTGGTTTAATGATTGCCATCAGCGGTATCGCCTACGCTTCCGACCCCAATCTGATGAATCCGGCAGACGTTCGCGCCGGAATGAAAGGGTTCGGAATGACAGTTTTTCAAGGCTCGAAACCGGAACGCTTTGAAGTCGAAATTCTCGGCGTCCTTGATGGTTTCGCCAACCCGAAACAAAAAATTGTGATTGCCAAATTGAGCGGCGGACAGGTTGATAAAACCGGCGTCTTTGCGGGAATGAGCGGAAGCCCGGTCTACATCGACGGCAAATTGCTCGGCGCGGTCGCTTATGCTTTTCCTTTCGCCAAAGAACCCATCGCAGGCATTCAACCGATTCAAAATATGATTAGCGTGGTTGAACAGGGCACCGAACAAACGCCGGTCAATTCCAATACGCCTTCGAGTTTTAATACCTTGATGGGCTATGCAGTAACGCCGAGTTCGCCCGGCGCCAACGTCAATCCGCTTGGGGCGCGCGCGGTGAGCGGCGTGAATGCATTTAACAACAACGGGCAGGCGATAATTCCGATTGCCACGCCGGTTACTTTTTCGGGCGTGCCGCAATCGGTCATCGAGATGTTTGGCGATGACCTGAGAAAACTCGGCATTCAACCGGTTGCCGGTCTCGGTGGTTCTTCAAGCGCCTCTTCGGCGATGGTCAAATATGATGACACGACGCTTGCGCCTGGTTCATCGGTCAATGTGCAACTGGTACGCGGCGATTTCAATTTCGATGCGGCAGGCACCGTGACCTATCGCGATGGTGAACGCATTTATGCATTCGGTCATCCCTTCTTAGCATCCGGTTCAACTGCCTGGCCGATGTCCGAATCATCGGTGATCACAGTCGTGGCGAATTTAAACAACTCGTTCAAACTCGCAGTGGGCGGCAATCTCGTCGGTTCCATCAATCAAGACCGTTCAACCACGGTATTCGGGAAACTCGGCGAACAACCCAAAATGATTCCCATGCGTTTGAATGTTCGCACCAGCCGCAACAAGGTCGAAACCTACAATTACGAAATGATTAACGACCCGTTTTTGACGCCGATTCTGATGCGCATTGCGATGATTGCCGCAATCGGCGCAACCGAACGGCAACTCGGTCAACAGACCGTCAAAGTCAACGGGCGCATTGCCATTAAAGGACAGCCCGAAGTTTTACTCGACAGCACCTTTGCTTTGCCGAGCAACGCCGCGCTGTTTGCTACGCTTGGGGTTGAAAAACCGCTTGCGGCATTGCTCAATAGCGGCTTTGAAGGCATCGACGTACAGAACATCGAAGTCAATATCACCTCATCCGATGTGCGCTCGAACGGTACGCTTTCGCGTCTGTGGGTAGATAAAATCGAAGCCCAACGCGGCGACAAGATTGAGATTCAAGCCTTTGCGCGGAAAGATAATGGCGCAGAATTTGTTGAACGCATTCCCTTTGAAATTCCCCACGATGCGCCGCTCGGACAGTTGATGATACTGGTTGGCGATGGCGCTTCGATAGCCCAGGCTGAAGCGCGCGCCGGTATCGGCGCCGATTTCGTTCCCAAAGATTTAGGGCAACTGATTCGCGCCATTAACAAGATAAAACGCAACAACAAACTTTATTTAAAGGTGTTGCGTTCGGATAATGGGGCAATCGTCGGCAACGAAGAAATGCCGGGACTGCCGCCTTCGGTTTTGATGACGCTCAATTCCGAACGCACATCAGGCGGTTACACGCCGCTTTCGGTGATGACGGTTGCCGAACGCGAATTACCGCCTTCACAATTTTTAATCACCGGTCAGGAAGTCATTCTCATCAACATTGTGAAATAAGGGTGTTGAATGATGCATTCAACCAAAGCCCGTCCACGAGGCGGGCTTTTTTATTGCCGCAACTCATTAAGTTTTTACTGAATGTTTTTTCCTTGCAGGTGAAAGGTTGGTTTTCGGATGAAGCGGATAATGTTTATCCTTGCGTCAGTATGCGCTTATCAATTTGAGCAGTTCGTCAAAACCCTCATTGCGTGCGGGACAGGTTCTGGTGCTCCGCAAAAGTGGTGACAGCCGCACAAGGAAGCGTTAAGATATTTGCGTCTGCTTGATTTGACTTTAAGGTTGGGCTATGATGCCCACACTCAAATTCACAAAGAAGGGAAAGAAAATTACGTTTAACGTAAGAAAAATCGTGGGCAAAATCTCACGAATCATCATCGCTAAAGCCGCGACCGGATGAACTTGCCTGTGGTCAGTCTCCTGTCGCCGTCAGATGCGCGAGGGAGGCAGTTATGACTAACAAACAATTATTACTGAGCAAGACCGAAAATCTTTCCGAAACCGAAATCACCCAGGTACTCAACTACATCACCGCAATTGAATCAGCACGCGAAAAATCGACCCGAACAGACCTCTTTGATGATGATATGGTTAGCTTGCTTTCCGATGCGACAGAAAATCGCCGCGCGCGGGTTGTCGCCGAATGGGATAAAATCAGAAGGCGCGCGGAAATCCGCGATTTGTTGCGCTAAAAAATTCTTTGACGATTTACAAATTTTATCACTGCTTTATCAAAGCGCCGCCCCTATAGATTGCAGACCGTTGTTGACGCGCTTTGAAACGTAAGCATAGAATCCCTGCGTCTATTCATGCAGTGGAGGTGAACCCCATGTCAGCAACCATTCCTTTTCCGGCAATGCTCAAACGCGCCGAAGAACTCAAACAATCACTCATCCAATTCGCTACCGAAGGTCATTTAAAAGAAGACTACGAACAGGTGCGCGAAGAATTTTTCGGACTTTCGGAACCCGAAGGCGAACACGAAGCGCACACCCTGCTGGAGTGGTTTCTTTACGACTGGGTAGATGATTACGGCGAAGGCGTCATCGAGCATTTTGTCGACTCACAGGATGATCTTAGCGAAAAAGAAGAAGAGTTGCTTCTGGAATGGACGAATTCCATCAACAGCATCTTTGAAATCAAATCGCTTAAAGCGAATTTAATCACCCTCAAAGACCTCGATAGCGAAGACACCTTCACCATCGCAACCATCGGCAATTTAAAAGACCTGCCTTTTAAAAAAGGCGAATATCTGGCAGCGCGAATTTTACCGCTTGGCGAGCAGTTCATTTTCGCGGGCGCGCAATTCTTACTGCCCGATAAAGATTCGGCGATGCAGGCGCTCGCTATTCGCCAGACCTTTGAAACCTTGAACGATGAAGAAGGATTGGAAGAGGCGCAGCAGGAACAGCGCGAAGCCTTCATTGAACTATTTGGCAAAGATGAAATCTCCATTGCCGCCAAACAATTGCCTGCCACCATCGGCAGATTTCAACGCTTTCTGTTTTTAGAACGCAAAGACCCTGAGACCGGCAAAACCGCCGCCCAACTTTTTGAGGAAGAATTCGGACGCGAATTGAAAATCCCGGAACTGCCACCCATTCCTCACGAAATGACCGCCGCCAGCGAAGTGACCATTCTTTGCGATGAATTTGAAGGCATTTTGATTTTGCCGGAATATCAAAAATTCAAACAGATTTTCACCAGCAAAAATCGTGATAAAGAGTTTCCGGGTTGGAAAGACCTATTGTGGAATTACATCAAAGAGCCTTCGCTTCCCATCGTTGCCTTTGAACGGATTGCCGAAGAACATCCCAAACAGGTCGAAAAGGTGATGCGCGATATTTTAGAGGACAAGAATTTTTCCATTGAGCATCTTTACGCCGCTCTGCTGCATTACAAACACCCTGCGGAAGGTTTTGAAGATATGGAAGATGAAGAGTTGTTGTGGGATTTATTCAATGGCAACGAACCCGCAAAGCCCGCGAATGCGAAAAGTCAAAAGTCCGGCAAAAGCGGGGATGCCGATTCAAATGTCATTGATTTCAACAGCAAATCGAAAAAAGAGAAATGAACCTTGCCCAAGCGCAATCGCTCTTCATCGCGGCGTTGGCTAAAAACCGCGATGAAGAAAATCATCTGGCGATTGCCGATTGCCTGCAAGCTTTAGAATGTCTCGCCACCTATTTCGGCAACGTTAGGATTGCCACCATCACACCCGAACGATTGCGCGATTTTCTCGCCCGCTGGTATGTCGAAGAAGCGACTATTAAAACTCAAAGACGAAATACCGATTTCTCAATTACTGATTCAGTCCCGCATTTGCCTGATGCAGAAATTTTAATCAAGTCGCTCATTGCTTTTTTCAATTGGCATGGCGAAAGTTTCAATGACCCGTTGAACCAACAGCGACTGGCGGTTTTAAACGAATTGCAATCGACTTTGCGGCGCGCGATTGCCATCAATCTGGCACTGAGCAATTACTTAACAACTCGCGGCGGAGCAATCCAATTTCCGGAATTTCTCACCTCGTTTGAAGCCGGCGGACACAGTGAATATGACGTTGGCGCAAATGGTGAAGTGTGCGCCCGTGAAGGTTATTTTCGCATTTTGCGAATCGACGGCGAAAAGGTCGAAGCCGAAGAATTAATTTCAGAAACGCGGGTTTTTCCGATTATTTTCCCCGAAAATATCGCTCGATGGTTAGAAGTTGCTTACCTCATCAATCTTGAAATCGTTCACACTCCGGAAGGTTGGCAAATTACGAACTGCGGTTTCGCTTATCCGCCAAACACCGAGAGCTAATCATTCCTGGGTCACTTCAATCTTCGATGATGAAATAATGGGTTCGCTCGATGGCAAGTTCACGTTCATTCATTTTGCCGACGCGCACGCGATTACGTTCAATGGAATAGGATTCGACGGTGTAACGTTTGCCGTCTTGATGTAACAGGGCATGCAGTTTCCGACTATTGAACCGTGCAGACGTATCGGCGCATTTGAGCATCACTTCGCCGCTCTTATTTTCGCTGCACGCAAAAATTTCGGTGCCGCGAATTTCACCGGAGCGGGTGAGGATAAAAACCGTGACCTGTTGTTTATCACTGCCGCTCACAGACCGTTGTTCTTTTCTTGAAATCTGGTGTTCGCCAAGCGCTTTCGCCAATTTCGCCAGTAAATCGGCGTTTATTTCCGTACTTTGGGTTTTCGGTTTGGCAAAGGCGCTCTCTTCCCAATCGCGAATCAATTCCCGGGCGGCGGCAGGAACTTCGCTCACATTTTTTTTGTTAGGCTTAAAAGCCACCGCCGCTCGTTCAGCTTTTGCGTAGAGCGCGATTTCTTCTTTACAGGTCGAACAGATGGCAAGATGTGCGGCAACTGTAGGTTTACTGGCTTTGCCGTAAAAAAATGCGGCGAGGTCGCCCGCGTCCGAGTGTTCATCCTGAGCCGCAGCGGCGCGCGCTTTCAAAGTATTTTGTAATCCCTCGTATAAATCTTTGTTCGCTTCCGATGATTTCATAACTGCCTCGAAATAAATAAAAATGGCGCGGTCAACGACCGCTTCTCAACCTGAAATTATTTTCAAAAATTGAAGGTCGGCATTTGACCTACGGGTGATGCGTTCCCAACTTGGCGAAGGTTGAGAACACGCCTTTTCAAAAATTACTTTTTGCCCTTCTTTCCACCGACGCCCAGCAAAGTAGTTGAAGAGGTAATGCCACGTTCGGCAAGGCAATTCATCAACCGTTCTTTCAAACGATGGGCGCGTTGATAAACCACATCTTCACTCATCTCGTACTTCTCGGAAATCTCTTTCGCGTTGAGATTCAGGATAATGTAATCGCTGACAATCACGCTATCTTTCCAATCACGACAAACCTCTTCGAGGAGGCTATCAACCAGTTCGCGTTGCTGGCGATTGAGCAACTGCGCTTCCGGTGAAGGTTCACGCGAAGGCGCGCGGTCAATTGCCGTCGGTCTATCGTCATCGTCCGCAGCGACATTGGTCATCAACGGATTCCAGCTTTTATCGCGACGGACGCGGCGAATCGTGTCAATCATTTCACTGGTGGCAATGCGTGCGATAAAGCTTGAAAGCTTCCCTTCCCTGCGCCATTGCACCAAGCCGCGATAGACTTTAAAGACGGCACGGGCAATCACGTCATCCGCCGAATCCCAAGCCGGAAAGCGATAGCGCGAACTGCGTATCACATGGTTAATCAACCATTGATAGCGCGAAATGATAATTTCAAAACACCGTTGCTTGTTTACGTTTGTGGCATCAAGAAACCGGTCAACCAGTTCTTCGTCGCCTAACGCTTCAAGCGATGGGTTATCAAATTGGGCTGCCGATGCTGCATCACTTGCCATGCGCTCAAAATTCTCCGATATAAATTGACTTGTTACATTTGAGCGCATTCTAACATTCGAGAGCAAGGGCTGAAAGTCCACGCGGGTTGACGGGCTTAAAGCCGATTACCTGACAAACGACAAATAAAAAGTCTCTACTATAGACCTCATGAAAAAGAATTTCTGAGAATCACTTGAAAGTAAGGATTCAATCGGGGTATCTCCATAGTTTCACTTTATCCAAAAACCAAAGGAGATTCCCCGATGTTACCCTTTCGTCTTAC
>JBFMDH010000044.1 GCA_040754075.1 Acidobacteriota bacterium | reverse complement strand
AAGAAAAACAGATAAAAATAGATTGGCAATTTTCCATAGAGTCTGCAAGAAGCAAATTGAACAGGCATTATGAGAAGGTCAATGCAGACAATCAGAAATATAACAAAACTTAAAAAACGGTGTATTAGTCAAATCGGTCTTCAGGGTTTGCCATTCAGTGGTCGGTCGAATGACCTGCCAGTTGGTTTTACTGCCAACCTTAACCGGCATGGCAAACGCTTTCACTGCGGCTTGCCAACGATAAGCCACCTCGTTTTCCTGAAAGCGCAGTTCAAGCACCGGCAGCGCCGCCTCGCGCAAATACTGGTCAAAGATAGGCGTCAAGTTTTTACCCGCGCGTTCATTGAAAAATTTAATCAGGTCTTCGGTCAGAATATTTTGATAGCGAAACTTTAACGCATAATCGCGCACCGTTTTCCACCACAATTCATCGTTATCAACCACTGAACGCAGAGTATTTAAAAACAATGCCCCTTTGAAATACATATCCTGCGATGGCGTTTGATTCGCGCCTCGCGTGGTGATAATCGGTTGACGGTTTCGCACTTTGGCTTTGTAACCGTTGGTATATTTGAGCGCGTCTGCTTTGCCAAACAGCGCCTCCACATAAACACATTCGGCGTAGGTCGCCCAGCCTTCGTGAATCCATTCATCCGATACGTCGCTTGCAGTGATGGCATTGCCGAACCATTCATGGGCGCTTTCGTGAATGATGATGAAGTCGAATTTCAAACTGACGCCGACGCCTGTCCAATCGCGTTCGAGATAACCGTTGGCAAAGCGGTTGCCGTAAGTGACTGCCGATTGGTGCTCCATTCCCGAATAGGGCACTTCAATCAATTTGTACCCGTCTTTTTTGAACGGGTACTCGCCGAAATATTTTTGAAAGGCTTCCATCATCGGTTTCGCCTGTGCGAACTGGCGTTTAGCTCTCTCAAGATTTTCCGGCAAACAATAATAATCCATGGTTAAATCGCCGAGTTTTTCGTTGAAATGTTCGTAGGTTCCGATGTTGAGCGAAACGCAATAATTGTTAATCGGATAATTGATCGCCCAATCATATCGCGTGTAACCATCGCCTAAATCGGTTTTCCCTACGAACCGTCCGTTCGATACATCGGTAAGTGAACCGGGAATCGCAACCCTGAGTCGCATATTTTCAACTTCATCGCGTTGCTGGTCTTTATTGGGCCACCAGATGCTCGCGCCGATTCCCTGACAGGCGGTGGTTATCCAATGACGCCCCGCCGGGTCTTTGCGAAAACTGATGCCGCCGAACCGCCCGGTTTCCTGCGGATAGCCCGAATAATAAAATTCAATGGATTGAATGGAATTTTTTTTGAGGGGCGCAGGAAAATCGACAAACACGGTTCCGAGTTCGCGGGTGTATTTGAGCGGCATTTGTTTATAAAGAATTTTATCGACATTGAGATTGGCAAACAGGTCGAGTTGAATGCGGGTGTCATCCTTGAGCATTTTGAAACGAATGGTATTTTTTCCGCTGATGAATTTTTTATCGGGGTCAACACGAATATCCAAATCGTAAGCCAGCAAATCATTATTGGCGCGCCACTGGCTGTATTCGCCGCGCAAAATATCGGCGCGCGACGGTTGTTGTGGGGCTGGAGTTTGCGCCGCCAGACAATAGGTTATCGCCATAAAAAAAGAGAGACACATCTGAAACAACCATTTCATTCGCATCAAACGCCTTTCAATTCAATAACGCGCAATTTTCATCCCTCATCTTCAATTCAAAGCGGCTTGCGATTTTCATTTGCCGAATAAAATCGCAGGCTGAAAATTGCGCGCGTTGTTCAATTCAATTACCGTTTACTGTTTACTCACGACTTCGGTTTTGGCTGCGCCATTGATAAACGTCGCGACATCCTTATGCAACTTCTCGCGTGATTTCTTTTCGATGTACATCATGTGTCCGGCTTCGTAATAAGTGAAGCTGATGTTTTTGCGAATCGCCGGTTCCAGATTCATATGCGAGACCGTATGTTCGATGCCATTAAACGGGGTCGCAACATCGTAATAACCACTTACCACCAGCACTTTCAAACTGCCTTGTTGGGTCATTGCCGAACGCAAAGCTTCAGCCGGTTGTCCGGGCTGCCCCTGATCCCAGGGTTGCACACGCCCGCTCAAGGTGTAATACATTTCCGTATTCCATTTGAGTTCGCGGCGCACATAATCCTGAAACATCGCAACGTAAGCGCCATCGTATGACGCAAGGCTCGAATCATATTCATAACGTTCACCCGCCGCATCTGCATCCATTCCAAGGAATCGCGAATCGATGCGACCGAGGGTTTGCCGCCGGTCACGCAGCAATTCTTTGAACCAGCGTTGCGGGCTGACGCGCAAATTGGTTTGCTCGATGTATCTTGGCGAAAGCCCAGTAAACCGGGCTAAATTTTTGACGGTTTTCTGATATTCGGCTGGCGATATTTCATCGCCTTTTTCCAGCGCCGCCGCATATTCGCCGTGCGCAAATTGTCTGGCTTGGTGTGCCAGTTCTTCGACACTCAGTTTCTGTAAATCGGGCGGCAGGGCTTTGTGATACCACGCTGACACAATCAGCGTTGGCAGAAAGAAAATCGTCCGGTCATCGCTTCCCCAATTGCCAAATCCGACTGCCGACACCAGCACGATGCCGTTCAAATAGATTTGATGTCGCCGTTGCAACGTGTAAGAGAGTTGTGCCGACCGCGTCGTGCCATAGCTTTCGCCAATCAAAAATTTCGGTGACGCCCAACGTTCATTGCGCGTGATGTATTGATAGATGAAATCGGCAAAATAACTGGCATCCTGTTCAAGCCCATAAAACTGCGTAGTATTCTCACCCGGCGCGGGGCGACTGTATCCGGTTGAAATCGCATCGACGAAAACCAGGTCGGTGGCATCGAGAAATGAATCACTGTTTTCAACCACCGCATAAGGCGCAGGCATGCCGCGCCCGTCATCTGTGAGTAACACACGTTTGGGACCTAATCCCATGTGGGTGTACGAAGAAGCAGAACCGGGACCGCCATTATAGACAAATGCCAGCGGGCGTTTTGCTGATTCTGTCGTGTCATCTTTGGTGTAGGCGACAAAAAAGAAAGTGGCTTTGGGCGTGCCATCATCGGCTTTGATGTTGTAGGTCGCAGCCGTTGCCGTGTAGTTAATCTGCTGCCCGCCGATGCGCGCGCTATGTTTAGTGACCGATGATTTTTCTTCAGGCATTGGCGCGCGGCGCTGTCCCGGTTCGGATTGCGGTTGCGTCTGCGGTTGTTGCGATTGCGCGCCGCGTTGAAAATTTCCCTGTGCCAACGTCAAACAGGCGCTGACCAACATAGCCATACCGGCAGCAACCAAGCGATTGATTCTCATCTTTCATTTCTCCTTATTGTTGGAAAAAGATTTTGCAAACCCGTTGGTTTGCGAGAACTGATTCTCTGACCACTGTGGCGCAATCATAAGCATGAGGCGGACAATTCGCAACTCAACACCGATTAAAATTAATCCTGACTTGAAAAAGGAAAACCGAATCGACCATTTATTTTTATTGCCGCTTACAACGGCTAAAGACGAACCCACCGATGCATTTTGCAATTCACATCATTCCGGTCATTGATTACAATCGGTGTTTAAATAATTGGCTTGCTTTCACTGTATGACAAATTTTGCACGACTCTGCGAACAGGTAAAATCCAAGCTGAATATCGGCAGCGATATTCAATCCATAACCAACACACGCCAACACGCCGCTGTGGCGCTTATCCTGCGCGAAAATCTCGGCAACGCTGAACTGTTGGTTATTAAACGCGCGGTTCGCGCGGGCGATCATTGGTCTGGCAATCTGGCGCTGCCGGGCGGTCGATGGCAAGTGGAAGATGCCAACTTATTGCACACGGCGATTCGCGAAACTCACGAAGAAATCGGCATTGATTTATCCCTGGGCGGAGAGGTACTCGGACAACTCGAAACTTTGAAACCGCGAAATCCCTTGATTCCAAAAGTCGATGTGTCGCCATTTATTTTTTCGGCTCCGAAAGCTTTTCATATCCTCAAAGAAAGTGAGTCTTCACCCTTGCTTGAGATTAATCATGAGGTGGCGGCAGCTTTCTGGGTCTCGGTTGATTATTTAAAAACCGAAGGATTGTCCGACGAATTCCGGCTTTTTATTGGAGGCGAAGAGCGCCGTTGGCCTGCTTACCCGTCTGAACATGGGCCAATCTGGGGAATGACCGAACGTATGCTCAGCGACTTTCTCGCGTTGTTGGAAGAGTGAAATGGTTTGGCAAATTCTCCTCAATGCATCCCGTTGAGGGAGCGATCAACACCTGCTCCCGGTTAATCCATTCAATATCCGTAAACAATTTTACATTTTCCTATCGCATACCTACTCAAGTAAAAATGGCAGGGTTGCGTTTAAAAAAACTTCCAGTTGATCGTGATGCACCCAGTGGCCGGCGTTGGGAACCTTAACGATGCGCCGGTCTTTAATCATCGCGGCGCGGTCATCGGTTTCCGGGTCTGATGCCCAACTCTCCATTCCCCAGAATAATAAAACCGGACAGGCAATCTGACTGAAAGTGTCGCGAACATCCTGCAAATTCTGTCCGTAAGGGCCAAACGGGCGCGCATAATTATCGAACTTCCACACCAGCGAGCCATCGGCATTCCAGTTCGTGCCATGCAAAGTCAGGTGTTCGGCGACTTCATCGGAAAGATGCGGATTGGCTTCTTTCATTCTCGCAACCGCCGCTGCAAGTCCCGGATAGCTGCGTGATTTTTTATGTTCAAGGTCGCGAATCGCTTCTATCCAGGCGCGCATTCGTTCGGGCGCGGGGCGATGAATGCGATGCCCGGCGGGCGGTCCCAGACCTTCTATGGATACCAGTTTTTTCACACGCTCAGGATAGACACCCGAATAGAGCGAGGCGATCACCCCACCCAATGAATGCCCGACCAGATAAATCGGAAAGGCATTGATGATATCCGCGAGCGCCGATAAATCGAGAATGTATTCAGCAATGCTGTAGAGCGCCCCATGCGTCCACTCGCTGTTGCCATGCCCGCGCAAATCAACCGCATAGACATGGAAATGTTCGCGCAAAACGCGCGCTACCCAATCCCAGTTGCGCGCGTGGTCGAGTCCACCATGCACCAGAATCAATGCCGGTTTGCCATCCTGCCCCCAATCCCAGAAATGCAATCGCAGGCGATGCGAATAATAGTAATGTGAAATCGGTTCCAACGAATCAATCCTCTAATTCGAGAGTTCGTTTCAAACTCTCATCAAATTAATATTTTATGATGATGCGGCAGCCTGATAATCCGGTGTCAAAAAAAGCCTGTTTCAATTCTAAATCCCCTGACCGATTATGCAGTGCCTGTTGAGAAGCCGCACAATAATACAAAACTTCGTGTCGATAGACAAAATCTCATTGCATTTGCGAACCCTGAGAGTTTAAGCATCGGTTTTTAATGCGGACTTCCGCTGACTATAACTAAAGTTATAGTCACTCATCGAACAACGGTTTAAGAACAATAATTTGAGTCTGGGTTATAGTCTCTCGCGAGGTAAGCAGTTCTGATTTTTAGATGGTTATCTCTTTATTGTGAGCGAAACATTTTTATCAAAGCCGATTTAATAACCGCCCGCTGTAGTTTCGGAAAACTATGCGGGCGTTTTTATTTTCTCATTCATGTTTTCTTCCCTATAGCAAAGTGGTTCGGCGTATGACTTTCTACCCAATTTATACCGATTGTGGGTGTCCATCGAACCTCCGCCTGAGACGCCTCAATCCCGATGGACACGGTTTAAATTCACGGGTGATAATCAAGCTTTAATAAACGTACTGGTTCGCAAAGCCCATTCAACTTTGGATTCAATGCATGGTCAAACCCGGTTGTCTAAAATTTGTCTGCCTGTTGGCTGTCGTATTTCTCACTTTAAACCGCCCTGCGCTTGCGCTTGATTCACAACATCCCATCTCATTTTACATACACGAGGTCTGGCAGACCGAAAATGGTTTGCCGCAAAACAACGTCCGTTCAATTGTGCAGACCGATAATGGCTACATCTGGCTGGCGACCGAAGAAGGACTTGCAAGATTTGATGGCATTCGCTTTCGCGTATTCGATAAACAAAACACCCCTGCTTTCAAAAGCAATTCGATTCGCGTGCTCTTTGCCGATTCACAAGGCGATTTATGGATCGGCACTGAAAACGGTTTGATTCGCTGGCACAATGAACAATTCAATGCCTACACGACGGGCAACGGCTTATCGAGCGACCAGATTGAATCGATTTATGAAAGCCGCGACGGTGAGTTGTGGATTGGCACCGTGAATGGATTGAATCGTTTCCGCGAACAGAAATTTACCATTTATACGATGAATGACGGGCTTCCCGATAACAGCATCGGGATGATTTACCAGGACAATTCCGGCAAGCTTTGGATCAGCACTTCAGCAGGGCTGAGTCGTTTTGATGGTTCGACTTTCACCAACTACACAATCATTGAGGGATTGCCTGCCAGCAACTTCGCGCCGATTTATCAAACCCGTAACGGCGATTTGTGGTTCGGTTCATCAAACGGACTCATTCGCTTTAAAGACGAACGCTTTCAGGTTTTCACCACCGAAAACGGTTTAGCGAATAACAAAGTCTGGTCAATCCACGAAGACCAAAACAGCACCTTATGGATTGGTACGGATGGCGGCTTGAGCCGATTTCGCGATAATCAATTCACCGCGTTTACAATGCAAAGCGGTCTTTCCGACAACACCGTCTTTTCAATTTTTGAAGACCGCAACCACACGCTTTGGATTGGCACGCCGGGCGGCTTGTCACGGTTGCAAGGCGAACGCTTCACGACCTACACCACCAAAGACGGGCTTTCAAACAATGTTGTGTTGGCGATTCTCGAAGATAAAGAAGGCAACCTGTGGGTTGGCACGGAAGCCGGTGGATTGAATCTTTTCAAAGACCGGAAATTTACCACCTTCACGGCAAAAGAGGGCTTGGTGAGTGACACAACCTGGACGATTTGCGAAAGTCGTGATGGCAGCCTTTGGATTGGCACACAGGAAGGTTTATCGAAATTCAAAGACGGAAAATTTACCACCTTCACCGTCAAAGATGGGTTAGCCAGCAATATCGTTCGCGCGCTTTGCGAAGACCGCGAAGGCAGATTATGGATAGGTACGCCCGCAGGTCTGACGCAACTAAAGAATGGTCAATTCACCACCTATCGCATTGAAGACGGATTATCCAATAATGCCGTCTGGGCAATTCATCAAGACCGCGAAGGAATAATCTGGATTGGCACACTCGGCGGCTTGACCGCAATTAAACAAGATCGGTTCAGGGTTTTCACCACCCAGGATGGCTTGTCGGATGACCGCATCCTGGCGCTCTATGCCGACCGTCATAACAATTTGTGGATCGGCACACGCAATGGCGGATTGAACGTATTGAAAGATGGACAATTCAAAACCTACACCATTGAACATGGTTTGCTCGATAGCAGCATCCGCTCAATCTACGAAGATAGAGATGGGGCGATTTGGGCAGGTACGCGCAATGGCGGGTTGAGTCGTATCAAAGATGGCAAAGTCACTTCCCTTTCAACCAAAGACGGCTTGTTTGACGATGGCATCTTTCAAATTCTCGAAGACGCCAATGCCAATTTATGGATGAGCAGCACCAAAGGTGTTTTTCGCGTGAGTCTTGGTGAGTTGAACGATTTTGCCAACGGTAAAATTTCGTCAGTCAATTCGATTTCTTATGGCATTGCCGATGGCATGCAAACCCGCGAATGCACAGGCGGGCAACCCGCCGGATACAAAAGCATTGATGGCAAGCTCTGGTTTCCGACCATCAAAGGTTTTGCCATGATTGACCCGCAAAACCTCAAAATCAATCGCCAACCGCCGCCGGTGGTGATTGAACAGGTGGTTGCCGATGAGACCTCGCTTGAGATTGGCAGAAAAGGAGATTTAAGCGCGGGGCTTGGAAGAATTGAATTTCATTTCGCCGGACTCAGTTTCGTCGCTCCCGAAAAAGTGCGCTTCAAATATAAACTCGAAGGCTTCGATAAAGACTGGCGCGATGCAGGGACAAGTCGCGTGGCTTATTACACCAACATTCCGCCGGGCGATTATCGTTTTCAGGTGCTCGCCTGCAATAACGATGGGGTGTGGAATGAAACGGGCGCTTCGTTTATGTTTTATCTGAAACCCTATTTCTATCAAACCATCTGGTTCTATCTATTACTTGGTTTGGGTTGTGTGCTGGTTGGCTTGGGGTTTTATCAATTCCGAATTCGACAGGTGCGCGCGCAATTTTCTGCGGTGTTGGCTGAACGCAACCGTCTGGCGCGCGAAATCCACGATACGCTGGCACAAGGATTCGTCGGCATCGGTTTGCAATTACAGGCAGTCGGCAAAATGTTGAAAGAATCGCCGCAATTGGCGCAACACCATCTCGATGTTGCCCAGAAGATGGTCACCCACAGCCTTGCCGAAGCGCGCCGTTCGGTTTGGAATTTGCGCCCGCAGGCGCTTGAAAAAAGTGACCTCGCGGCGGCATTGTCGGAAACCGCTAAACAATTATCCCAAGGGTCGGCGGTTGAGACCGAGGTTAGGGTTAGCGGTGTGCCGCAAACCCTTTCAAGCAGTTTGGAAAATAATCTGCTCAGAATCGGGCAGGAAGCCATCACCAATGCGCTCAAACATGCCAAACCCCAAACCATCAAAATTGAACTCGCGTATGAACCAGACCTTGTGCGTTTGCGGGTGATTGACGATGGTTGCGGATTTGATTGTAAAAATGTAGCCTCGGCAGATGAAGGTCATTTCGGTTTAATCGGCATGCGCGAACGCATTGAATGGTTAAAAGGCGAATTGCGATTTCAAACCGCACCGGGCAGCGGCACCGAAGTGATTGCCGTGGTTCCGGTAAAATAAATCTGGCGTTGCAAGTCGCGATTGAATTATCAAAAATCTTTGGTGAGTCAAACAGGGCGTGGGTTATGAGCAAAGAAAAGCCGATACGCATCTTAATCGTTGACGACCATTTCGTTGTTCGCATGGGGCTGGCAGCAATGATTAATACCCAATCGGATATGTGCGTGATTGCCGAAGCGACCAACGGGCAGCAGGCAATTGAACTGTTTCGTCAACATCAACCGGATGTCACCTTGATGGATTTGCGTATGCCGCAAATCCAGGGTGTTGAAGCCATCGCCACAATTCGTCAGGAATTTCCCAACAGCCGGTTTATCGTGCTTACCACCTTTGACGGCGACGAAGATATTTATCGGGCTTTACAGGCAGGCGCGCGCGCTTACCTTTTAAAAGATATGCTGGGCGATAGTTTGATTGATGCCATACGAACGGTTCACGCGGGTGGGCGGCGGATTCCTCCCGAAATTGCCAACCGTCTTGCCGAGCGCATGTTTCGTTCGGAATTGAGCGCCAGAGAGTTGGAAGTTTTGAAATTAATTGCCAGAGGCAAGAGCAATAAAATGATTGCTGCGGATTTAGGGGTTGCCGAAGGCACCATCAAAATTCACATCAATAATATTTTAAGTAAACTCGGCGTCAATGACCGCACGCAGGCGACAACCTATGCTCTGCAACACGGCATCATTCATCTGGATTAATAATTCATAAAAGTTTGAGGGTAGATATGAAGCTTTTCATCAGAACATCGCATTTTTTTCTCCTGGTAATTTTTTGCATGCCGGTCATGGCTCAAAACAATTGGCGACAGGCTTCTGAAAAAGAATTGAAAGTCGTTTTGCCAGCGCGCGCGCCGGTTGAAAAAGAGCGCATTGAAACCGAATTTCGCACTGCCGCAGGCATCACCGACGGGCGCGGCAAATTCATCGCCGGCATTTTAATGATTACCGCGGGATATGCCGCCGAAGGAAAATACTCGCACTTTCTGACCGTGCAAACACCGATTCAGGTTGGCGATTTTACTTTGCCACGCGGCGAATATGTCTTCGGCTCTCAACGTGTAGATGATGAAACTCTGGAGGTCAAATTTTATGTCGCGGCAAACGGGCGATTGGTCGGCAGCGCCAAAGCCCAGCGCGGCAACCGGCGCGGAGCGATTCGCTCATTCTGGATTAACCTGCCCGACAAAGGCGCCTTCACCATGCTGATTGGACGCTTCGCCATTGATTGCAAATTCGCTTCCTGATGCGATATGCGGTTTATGGATTAACCAAAATCCGCGAATGAGCCGCACAACTGCTGATTTTGCCAATCACGCAGGCTTTCGTTTGAGTCGTCCATTGAGCAGAGCTTTCAACGCCTGCCTAGTGTGGGAACGGCTCTTACGCTTTTCAGGATTGCTCACTAAATTCCAAACGGTTTTTAGGTTCGAGGTGGTAAGACAGGTTTGAAGACAGCTTCGAGTTGGCGTTCAATTCTATCCAACCTTTGTTCTATTGCTCCTAATCGTTGATCAAATCTTTTCTCTAATTGATCAATTAATTTTTCCGTAGCTCGCTGATTTAACCATGAGGCACCGAAGATAGAAATCACTAGTGCCAATATCGCGATTGCAGCGGAAATTAAGGCGACGTTAGGAGTCATTACAGTCTCACCTCGTTTGCAGAATACTGCTATTCTAGCAAAATTATTTAGTATTCATAGAGCGTACTGATTTAATTTTGTTATTCCCATTCAATAGAGCTTTCAACGCCTGTCCGGTGTGGGAACGGCGCACGCGGGCGACCTCTTCGGGAGTGCCTTCGGCAATGATACGTCCGCCTTCTTCGCCGCCTTCCGGTCCCAAATCGATAATCCAGTCGGCGCTCTTAATCACATCAAGATTGTGTTCAACAACCAGCACCGTATTTCCCAAAGAAACCAGTTGATGCAAAACTTCCAGCAGTTTTCGCACATCTTCAAAATGGAGACCGGTCGTCGGTTCATCCAGAATGTAAAGCGTCCTGCCGGTTGCCCGCTTCGATAACTCTTTGGAGAGTTTGATGCGCTGCGCTTCGCCGCCCGATAGCGTCGTTGCTGATTGCCCAAGTTTGATGTAACCGAGTCCGACATCCAGCAAAGTTTGCAATTTGTTTTTGATTTGTGGAATGTTTTCCAAAGGCGGCAATGCCTCTTCGATTGTCGTGTCCAACAAATCGGCGATGGATTTGCTTTTGTAACGAACCGCCAGGGTTTCGCGATTGTAACGCGCCCCTCGGCACACATCACACAACACGTAAACATCGGGCAAAAAATTCATCTCGATGCGTTTCAACCCGTCACCTTCGCAGGCTTCGCATCGCCCGCCTTTGACATTGAACGAAAAGCGCCCGGGTTTATAACCGCGCTCTTTCGATTCCGGCAACATCGCGTATAACTCCCTGATATAGGTAAACACCCCTGTGTAGGTCGCCGGGTTTGAACGCGGTGTGCGACCAATCGGTGACTGGTCGATTTCAATAACTTTATCAATATTTTCGATGCCTTCGATGGCGCGATGCTCACCGGGTTCGAGCAGACTGCGATAAAGATTTTTCGCCAGAGAGCGATACAAAATATCGTCAATCAAAGTTGATTTGCCGGAACCGGAAACCCCTGTGATGGTGATGAACAACCCCAGAGGAAAGGTCACATCGATGTTTTTCAAATTATTGGCGCGCGCGCCGAGCACACGAATCATTTTGCCATTCGACGGACGACGGGCTTCAGGAATGGTAATTTGCAAATCACCGGAAAGGTAACGTCCGGTCAACGAATCGGGCGAGGTCGTCACATCATCGGGCGTGCCTTCGGCAACGATGTGTCCGCCGTGCGCACCCGCGCCGGGACCCAAATCAACCACATGGTCTGCACGACGAATGGTTTCATCATCATGTTCAACCACAAGCACGGTGTTGCCCAAATCCCGCAAACGTTCGAGGGTATCAAGCAATTTCAAATTATCGCGGGGATGCAAACCAATCGACGGTTCATCCAGAACATACAACACGCCGCGCAGTTGCGAACCGATTTGCGTCGCCAGTCTGATGCGTTGCCCTTCACCGCCGGA
This sequence comes from Acidobacteriota bacterium, assembly GCA_040754075.1. Lineage (NCBI taxonomy): Bacteria > Pseudomonadati > Acidobacteriota > Acidobacteriota bacterium. The sequence goes on along the minus strand of JBFMDH010000044.1, from coordinate 41,081 downwards.
AAGCGTCGCCGAGGCTCTGTCCAAGGTGAGATAACCCAGCCCGACTTTTTCGAGAAAATTCAAGCGTTCGCGGACTTCGCGCAAAATCAGTCCGGCAATCTTTTCTTCTCTGGGTGTGAGTTTTACATCGCCAAAAACTTTGACCGCCTGTTTGATGGGCAAGGTCGTGTAATCGGCGATGGTGTGACCGGCGACCCGCACCGCAAGTGAAGCGGGTTGCAGACGTTGCCCGTTGCAATCGGGGCAAACCCTTTGCGAAATGAGTGATTCGTAAGCCGCCTGCATGGATTCGGTTTTGGCATCGCGACTGGTGCGGGCTAAATATTGAATCGCGCCTTTCCATTCGGTCTTGTATTCGTAATTGCCGAAATGCAGAATGACTTTCTCTTTTTGCCCGTAAAAAAAGGCATCCTGAACTTTTTGCGGTAACTCGCTGAACGGGCGATCATCGGCAAAGCCAGCGGCATTGGCTAAGGCTTTCAACACGGCGCGCAAATGATTGTTGATGCCCAAATCTGCCATAAACATTTCCTGTTCTTTGATAGGCGTGGTCGGATCGCTGATGAGTTTTGCCGGAGCAATTTCGGATTTCACGCCAAGACCATGACAGGTTTTGCAAGCGCCATATGCGCTATTGAATGAAAACGAACGCGGTTCGAGTGTGGGAATCGAGATATTGCAATTCGGGCAAGCCATCTTTTCCGAATACAGGGTCTCTTCGCCATCGATAATCGAAATCAACACCTGCCCATCGGTCAGTTTCGCAGCCGTGGCTACGGAATCTTCAAGACGTTTTTGCACGCCGGACTTAATCAGCAGGCGATCAACCACAACTTCGATGGTGTGATTGCGCCGTTTATCGAGGCGTATATCTTCATCGAGCTGGCGGAGTTCGCCATCGATGCGAGCGCGGGTAAAACCCGAACGCGCCAGTTTATCGAGTTCTTTTTTAAATTCGCCTTTGCGCCCGCGCACAATCGGCGCGAGCACCATCACCCGTTCGCCCTCTTTCAACTGGTTCAAATTCTGGACAATCTGTTCTACGGATTGGCGCGAAATCGGTTTGCCGCAAATGTGGCAATGGGGTTGTCCGATTGAAGAAAAAAGCAATCGCAGGTAATCGTAAATTTCGGTGACGGTGCCGACGGTCGAACGCGGTGAACGTGAAGTGGTTTTTTGTTCAATCGAAATCGCCGGTGAAAGCCCGTCTATCGAATCGACATCGGGTTTTTCGAGTTGGTCTAAAAACTGCCGCGCATAGGCGGAAAGCGATTCCACGTAACGGCGTTGACCTTCGGCGTAAATGGTATCGAAGGCGAGCGACGATTTGCCGGAACCGGAAAGCCCGGTGATGACGGTCAATTGATTGCGCGGAATTTCCAGTGAGATGTTTTTGAGATTATGCTGACGCGCTCCACGAACTGTGATTTTATTAATTGCCATTAAATCCCTTGCTTGTCAGTCAAGAATAGTGCCCCAACATTAAACAAGAGATTTTAGCGGACGGTGAATCGGTAGTTCAAGGAAAGGGACGAGTTGATTTATGGCGCGGCTTGGGAGGCAATGACTTTGTGTGAGTCGATAAAGTATCTCCTCACACAAAACCATTCTCAATTTAAGCAGCTTCGTTTTTCGGCGCAAGAAACGCTGTTGAATTACACCGAGATTATTTTGAATGGATAGCTCTGGTCTTTGCGGCAATGATAACTTGATTCCAAATCATCCCACATCACCTGCAATATGAACTGATTGTTGCCTGTCCCGGCGGGCGCTTGTTTCCAATCGAGGTTGAGTTCTTTGCCCCAACCTGATGCGTAATTTGGCAGGTTCATAAATGATTTCGATGACACGTTGGTATGTCCGTCGAGGTCTTGAACATCAATGACAATCGGTTCACCGTAAGCTACGCCATAAGTCGGATCAAAGAATGCCCGTCGGCGGGTTTTCGGGGTCGTCGGTTGCGTGGCGCTCGAAGTCAGGGTTCCCATCGTGGTTTGAAACGGCGGTTTGCCGGGTTTGATTCGTAAGAACAAATTGCGACACGCCGGAGCCGAAACTTTGGACGCACCCAAAGCTTTTTTGTAAAGCCTTAACAAATCGGGGTTGTTGCCGACATTGCAGCCGCGAAAAGCAATGTTGTATTTGTGATTTCTGATAATCCCCAGTTGTTCAAAAAGCCGCGCCAGCGTTGTCACGCGAACGCCCATTGCCTGCGCCAGATTTTTGATTCGTGGGTCAGTTATATCAACCTTTATTTGCTTCAAAAATTTTCCCAGGGGGAATTGTTCGGCAAGCGTGGCGAAATCACTCATAATCAACCCGGTGGCATTGCGAAATGACTCTCTGGCGAATTTGATGAGCAACCCCTGCTCGGCATTGCCATGCGCGATAATGACATGGGTGCTGTCATGGGCAATCATGTTGTCGAACAACTCTTCCAAATTTGAAAAGCTCAGAATATCGCTAATCGGTGTGGCGACCCCGTCAATAATTTCGGTTCCGCACCGTTGATAAAACTCTTTAATGATTTGCGAACCGTTCATATTCGCTATATGTAGTGTTGCTCCCATACTGTTTTCTCCTCTGTTTTTTTATTCTTTTCGTGGAGTTGCAACTCCGTGCCAAACTATAGGCTAATCGCAAAAATCCGCCACTACATACACAAGTAGGAAAATGAATAACAGACGGGTATCTTACTGCTTTTTTTCGTTGAATTTGTTAAAGGGTTAAAGAAATTTAGAATTCAATAATGAAGTTTTTACCAGATAAATATCTAGGTATGACTATTAGAGATAGAGGCAAATACACCCTGCCCGTCTACTCGAAATCAGACTCGCGTTGTTCTTCAGCGATTTGTTTTTGCAGGTTCTCGAAATGTTCGACGATACGCTGTGCCTGGGTTTCGCCGACGAAGGGGCGAAGTTCGGCAAAGCTTGCCTCCGATACGCGCTTTAAACTGCCGAAATTGCGCAGCAATCGCTCTTTCAATTTTTCACCGACGCCCGGTATCGAAGTCAGTTCCGATTGAAAATCGCGCATCGCCCGGCGCTTGCGATGATAGGTGACGGCGAACCGATGCGCCTCATCGCGAATCTTCTGTACCAGATGCAACACCGGTGAATGATGGTCGATGCGCACCGGCTCGCTGCGACCTTTCACAAATAACAACTCCTCTTTTTTCGCAAGCGACGCCGTGGGCAAAGCTTCAAGTCCAAGTTCGTGCAACGCCCTGGCTGCCGCTGCGAGTTGCCCTTTGCCGCCATCAATCAACACCAGATTGGGCATCGGTCGCCCTTCTTTCAACAGCCGACCGTAACGACGCCCGACCACTTCATACATGGATTGAAAATCGTTTGCCTCGCCTTCGACCGAACGGACTTTGAATTTGCGGTAATCGCTCTTTTTCATCTCACCATCGACACACACCACCATCGAAGCCACATTTTCATCCCCTTGAATATTCGATATATCAAAGCATTCGATGCGCTCAGGCAGTTCCGGCAGTTCCAGCGCGTCGCGAAGTTCCTGCAACACCTTGCTCATATCGGGTCGTTGCACACGAAAGCGCTGATCGAAATTGAGGCGCGCATTTTTTTCCACGAGATCAATCAAATCGCGCTTCACCCCGCGTTGCGGCGAGATGATGCGAACCCGGCGTCCGCGTAGCGTCGTTAAAAATTCTTCGAGCAATTCGCGGTCTTCAAAATCCACCGGTGTGTGAACTTCACCCGGCGCGTAATCACTTCCGGCATAATATTGTTTCAAAGCCTGTTGAATAAAGGTCGCGGGGTCAAACGGGTCTAGGATGTCTTCCCAGTAAAATTCGCGTTTACCGACTACTTTGCCTTCGCGCATGGTAAACAACGCAAGCGCCAACTGATGCGATTCGCGGTAATACCCGAAAATGTCTATGTCATCATCGGACACCGTCATCATCTTTTGTTGTTCACCGAGTTTTGACAGGGCTTTTAACTGGTCTCGATAACGGGCAGCGGCTTCAAAGCGCATTTCGTCTGAGGCGCGCATCATGCGTTCCTGCAAAGTCTCGATAACCGCAGCGGTTTTGCCTTCGAGCAATAGTTCAACGTCCTGCACCGCTTCGTTGTAATGTTCGATGGTGCAGAGGTCTTTCACACAAGGACCCAAGCAACGTTTGATATGGTATTCAAGACAGGGGCGGTCGGCTTTGCCATCAATCTCCATAGTGCAGGTGCGCAATTGAAAATTGCGATTGATGATGTCGAGCGTTTGATAGGCAAGCGACGGCGGCAAGAAAGGTCCGAAATAACGCGAGCCGTCTTTTAAAATTTTACGAGCAATGATGGCGCGGGGCGCGCGTTCATTGGTGATTTTAATGTGCGGGTATTGTTTGTCGTCTTTCAACATGATGTTGAAAGGTGGGCGGTGTTTTTTAATGAGATTGCATTCGAGCGCCAGGGCTTCGATTTCGTTATCTACGACAATCAATTCCAAATCGGCGATGCGCGAAACCAGTTCATTGGTTTTAGCGTCGTGATGGCGCGAGTTTTGAAAATACTGGCGCACCCGATTGCGCAAATTTTTCGCCTTACCGACATAGAGTATTTTATTGCGTTCATCGCGATAGATGTAACAACCGGGCTGAATTGGCAGGTTAGCGAGTTTTTCTGAAAGGGTCATTTGTACTTTGTACTTTGTACTTTGTACTTTGTGCTTTACTGGCTCCCATAACGAACTACAAAGCACGAAGTTCAAAGTACAAATTTTAATCAATCTTTGCCACGGGTCGGTATTTGCCTTCGGCGAATTTAAAGCGGAAATTGCCGCCGAATTTGGGAATCTCTGATACGCCGCCACCTGATGCGAGGGTCGGGATTCGCAGCGCCCCTTCAAATTGTGAATAATCAATGGTCGCGTAAAAAGTTCGCAGTTTGGCGGCGTTTTTATCCAGGACATTGAGGTTATGAAGCGATTCGATTTTGATGGTCAGCACCTCGCCGGTCGCCGGGTCTAACATCACAACGCCTGCGGCAAGCGGTTGGTCTAAAACTTCGGGCTTGGGAATAAAGCGATACCATTTTTCGCTTTTCCGCTCAGCGACAACTTCCTGGTAATTGTAAAACTGCAACTTTTCCGGGAGCAGCGGGAAGAATGCCAAATCCCAAACCGCGCCAAATGATAACAAAGTTTTCTCTTCGGGATTGATGCGGTCTTTGGGATTACCTTTTTTATCGGTGTCTTCGACGACCTGCACATCAACCGGAATTTTGCCGGTTTTATCGGGTTGCATTTGCGGTTGCACGACCACTGTGGTTTCGCGTATCTCGTCATATTGCTCTTTGCCGTCTTTTAATTTAAATCGTTCAACGCGAATTTTCTGTTCATAACGACAACGGTCACGCACATAGAGCGAACGGTCTTGATTGGCGGCGGCTTTGCAAATCAATTCAGGCGCGGTGCAGTCGTTGCCTCTCCGGGTTGCCGTGGTCAACGATGAAAACAGCAAAATTGCCGATAAAATAAGGGCTGAAATGTTTCTTGCCAATGTCTTGACTCCTGGTGTAAAAACTTAGCTTGCAATCAAAAAGTATAATTGACTGTGAGATTCAACGGCAAACGCACCTTACAAGCCCGTGTCGGAATAATTGCCGCATTTGCCTCAATGAAAAAATCAATCTAGTAAAACGGAGATGGGATTCTTTATGAAATCAAAAGCGCTGCTTCTGGTCGCAGTTTTTTTTGCATTGTTATTTGTGAATGCCTGCGCCACCAAAAAATATGTTCGCAATCGCGTCAATGAACGCGCTGCACCGCTCGAAAATCGCACGGGCGAATTGGAAGAAACGTCGCGTCGCAATACGCAGGAAATCAGTCGCATTTCCCGCGATGTCGAAGATTTGAAACAACGCACAGACCGCGCGCAGGAACAGGCTGACCGCGCTGCATCGGCTGCCGAACAAGCCAACACCCGCGTCGCCGGGGTTGAAAAAAATGTCGATGATTTACGCACCAACCTCGATAAATACACCCTGCAAAAAAATGTGACGGTGCTCTTTGAAGCCAACAAAGCCGAACTCCTGCCCGAAGCGATGGCGGCGCTCGATGAATTGGCTTCGCAAATCAAAAGCAAAAACGGCTACCTGCTCGAAGTTCAAGGCTTTGCTTCATCGGAAGGTAAAATGGAACTCAATGAACAACTGAGCAATATGCGTTCGGAAGTGGTGAAGCGATACCTTGCCGAAAAACATAACATCCCGCTGTTTCGCATTTCGATCATCGGTTTTGGCGTGAGCCGTCCGGTTGCAGACAATTCAACCAAAGAAGGGCGCATGCAAAATCGCCGCGTCGAAATCCGGCTCTATACCAACAATGCGGTTGGACAATAAATCAGTAAGCAGTAGGCGGTAGGCAGTAGGCAGCAAGCCCGTATATTTTTAACTGCTCTACTAACTTCAATGAAAATCCTTTCAAAATTGGGCATTTCTGCCTACTGCCTACTGCCTACTGCCTACTATGAACTTTGGAATTACGCTTCCCGCGAACAAACCCTATGATGCGATTGCGCTCGGTCTAAATGCCGTTGACCACATTATCCTCGCGCCGCACTATCCGGCTTTTAACACCAAAATAAAATTGCTCTCACACGATTTACTGGCAGGTGGGCAATGCGCCTCGGCGATGGTGGCGCTTGCGCGCCTGGGGCTTAAAACCCGTTACATAGGCAAAGTCGGCGACGATGCCGAAGGGCGTTTTCAATTGCTCTCACTGGTTGAAGAGAATGTTGAATCGTCGTGCGTGAAAATGGTTGAAGACGCCGAAACTCAGATTGCTTTCATCATCGTTGACCAGCAAAGCGGTGAGCGCACCATTCTCTGGAATCGCGATGACAAACTCCTGATTGACCCGGATGAAGTTTCCCAAGAGGTTATTCAATCGGGGCGGGCGCTGTTACTTGACGGTCACAATGTCGAGGCGTCAATCCGAGCCGCCGAGTACGCGCGCGCCGCAGGCATTCCAACAATCATCGACATCGATAATATTTATGACGGCGCGGAACGCTTGTTACCGCTGATTGATTTTTTAATCTCTTCAAGTTCATTTCCCGAACGCCTGACCGGCGAAAAAGATTTGCGAACCGCTTTGAAAATTTTGCATGAAACAATGGGTTCGATGTTTGTCGCAGCAACCCTCGGCGCACAAGGCATACTGGCTTATTTCCAAAATGAATATCTGCACGTTCCGGCATTCGCAATTCAGGCAGTGGATACCACAGGCGCGGGCGATGCTTTCCACGCCGGATTCATTTATGGATTGTTGCAGGGATTTTCTGTGGAAGAGACGTTAAGAACGGCGCACGCGGTGGCGGCATTGAAGTGTCGAAAAATCGGCGCGCGAACCGGTTTGCCAACCCTTGATGAACTTAATGAATTTTTAAGTTCAAATTAATCCTGAATCGTCAGGACGCCAAATTCGCCAAAAATATTTAATAACCCGCTTGGCGAATTTGCTCTCCTGACGATTTAGCGAATCAATATCCCTTATCGCGGAAGACCAACAAATAGACGCCCGCGCCAATAAACGGGAAAAATAGTATAAGAACAATTAACACCGCTTTGGTGAAATTATCGTGACGCGATTTCAGCACATTGCTGATAGCGATGACATCCAAAACGATGATGATAATTGTGAGAAGCAAATTGAACATGACTTTAAAACTCCTTATTTTCCTGAGCGGTGTGCTGTGAATTGTGGCTGGTAGCACACTTGCTTTGACCGCTACGCCTCGATGTACGACGCGCCGATTTTGAAAGTTCACGAAGTTATTTGCAAGATTCATTCGCTGGGTTTGCTTGACGTTAAAATTTGCAAAAGCCTAAAATCACCAGTGCAACGCTCCCGTTTCCAATCATCCATTCGAGGTTTCGCTTTGTATCGTTTCATCTTCACTGTTTTTTTACTCTTCATTTTTATCACCGCCACCGCGCTTCCACTTCCAATCCCGGCGGTGAGGGCATCGCAAAGTGAGGCAAATTTTGAACTGTTACAAGGCTATCTCGATGCCGCGCCGGACGGCATGGATGTACGTTATGCGTGGACGCTTGCCGGTGGAAAAGCTGAAAACGTCGGCATCATTGATATAGAGGTCAATTGGAATCTTCGGCATAACGATTTGGTTACGCCCACTGCAAATCCGCTGCTTTTTGTCGAAGGGTTTGACCCGCATCCCGAACTCACAAAAGACCACGGCGCAGCCGTGCTCGGTGAACTCATTGCCGCAGATGATGGCATAGGCGTAACCGGCATTGCCCCTCGCGCCCATATCGGATTGATTAATCCCTTACCGCAACAAGGCTCGGTCTCGCAAATCGCCGCTGCCATCAATCAGGCGGCTCGCGCTCTGCAAGCCGGTGACATCCTGTTAATCGAAGACCAGTCCGCCAAAGGGCCAAGGCTGAATCCGCAAACCGGTACAGGGCTTTTGCCCATCGAATATGAACAGGATGTTTATACTGCGATTAAAGACGCCACCGACCGTGGTATTGTGGTGATTGAACCGGCGGGCAATGGCGCGGAAAATCTCGATGACCCAATCTATAACAATTTATTCAATCGCAATCGCGATTCCGGTGCGATACTGGTCGGCGCAGGATTTCCGCCTGTGAATTTTTTTGCGCGCGGAACCAATCTCTCGGCGACCGATGAATCGAATTACGGTTCGCGTGTCGATGTGCAGGGTTGGGGACGCGGCATTGTCACCTGCGGGTTTGGCGATTTGCAAAATAGTGATGGAGAAAATAATTTTTATACCTCGAAATTCGGCGGCACTTCGGGGGCAAGCGCGATGGTTGCCGGTGCTGCAGCGGTTTTACAAAGCATCATCAAACAACGCGGTCTGCAACCGCTCACCTCGCAGCAGATGCGTTCATTGTTCAGGTCAACCGGAACCTTGCAAACCGGCAATAAAGTGATTGGACCCCGTCCAGATTTACGAAAAGCCATCGCGGCGCTTGAATCTACTGACCAACCGCCGCGCATTACCTTTGTGAAGTTCAAACCGGGCGCGGGTAAATTGATTGTCGAAGGCGAAAATTTTATTCCCGGTGATGCGGTGATTGAAGTGAATGGCGTAGCGGTGGCGAAGATGAAATACCCTGCGGAATTTTTCCTGCCCAACGGCACGACGACTTATCTGTTAGCCAAAGGACAAACAACCTCAACGGTTCCCGGTGGAGTGGATTTGAGCATTACGGTTTACAACCGCAGCAAAGACCGCCGCTCGGAACCTGTGATTTATCGTTATTGAGCTAAAAGAAATTAAAGAGATGCAGGAAGGATGTTGTTGCTTTGTTCCTGCATCTCTTCGTTCACAAGTAGAATTTGGATTCGGGGAGTCTCAATTCACATTGCCAACGCTGTAACTGTAGCTGAATCCACCACTGAGCACGCCGAAGACAATCGCCAGAATAATCAACGCTGTCCATGCCAGCATCAAATTCTTTCCGACCTTATCCGAATTCATCCATCCCCAGATGAATCCATAAATGCCACAGATAAATCCAAGAATCGCCTTGATTGGCCCCTCGGTTTGAAACATTTTCACAACAACCATGATTAAACAAACGAGTGAGCCTAGTTGGCACAGCAAAGCCAAAATACCCATTTAAATTTCCTCCATTTTTGTTTACAGACAAACTTTACTGAGCCTGATAGACTCAGCTATGCATCAAGTCTTTTCGGGTGAAGCACGGGAAAAATACAGAACAGGAAGCGATGTAGCAAGGCTCAGATAAAAATATTTGAGAAACCCTAAAGAAAATATTTGCGTAGAGTTGATTTACAAAAAGCGAGCACTCCCGAGTAACCGCAAATGATTTGCGCGGCTCAGGCATTACCCCATAGAATGGCTCGGAACACACCAGCCCATTTGGAGAGAGTTATGCAAAGAAAATTGTTTTCTACTATCACCTTGTTTTCACTATTGATTTTTAACCTATCCGGCTTTGCCTTCGCCCAGCAAAGCAAGGTTAAAAAAGTTGAAGTGACTCCGAACAACACCGAATATGAAGTCGGACAGCAGATTAAATTTTCCGCCGTTGGCAAAGATGAATCGGGAAAGGGGGTCACCGATAAAGCCCTGTTCTGGTTCGCCCTACCATCGGATGTCGCTGGCGCAGATAAAGACGGCAATGTCACTTTCTTTACCTCCGGCGAAGTTACCGTCGGCGCAGTCATTGGTGGACAGATCGGTTATGCGAAAGTTCGCGCCAAACCCGGTCGCGTGACCAAAATTGAAATCGAATCACTCACTGTGCCTTTAACCGTCGGCAGCAATGCCAAACTCCACGCCACAGCGCGCACCGCAAATGGCGATCCGCGTAGCGACGTGACCTTCAAATGGGCATCCAGCAATCCGGCAATTGCCACGGTCGATGGCGCAGGTGTCATCACCGCCATTAAACCCGGCAAAACCAAACTCACCGCCAGCACCGACACCAGTGCCGGTGAAATCAATATTGATGTGGTTGCCAACCCTGTGCAAAAACTTGCGGTCGAACCGCAATCCATCAACGTGCGCACCGGCGACGTGGTGCGATTCAAAGTCAACGCCAGAGATGTGAAAGGCGCTGCGGTTGCCAATCCTTCGGTGCGCTGGGCGGTGAGCGGCAATGGCGCGATGATTGAAGCCGATGGCGCATTCGTAGCCGAAACGCCCGGCACTTACATCATCACCGCAATCAGCGGCAATAAGGTAGAAACGGCTTCAGTGGTCGTTGTGCCGCGCAATGCCGAACGCGAAATCGAAGTCGTCGGTCGCGCCCCGGTGAAAGATTTTATGGCTGCCGAACAATGGATTTTCGGCAACTACGCCTACCTTTCAACCATCACCAATAAACTGCTGGTCTATGATATTTCCGACCCGACGAAACCGAAACTCACAGACAGCATCGAAGTCGATGCGCGAATTACTAATGACATCAGCACTACTGCCGATTTCAAAATCGCCGTGATGTCACGCGAAGGCGCATCCAATCGCAAAAACGGCATCGTCTTTTTCGATACCTCTGACCCGGCGCACCCGAAAAAAATCAGCGAATACACGGAAACTGTTTCCGGCGGCGTGCATAGCGCCTTTGTTGATGGTCACTATGTTTATCTAACCGATGATGCGACGGGTTCGATGCGGGTGATTGATTTCAAAGATGTGAAGAATCCCAAAGAGGTCGCGCGCTGGCAAGTGAATTCGGTTATTAAACCGGTTGATGCTGAAGGCGGCGCAGGGCTTGCCGGTCGTTACCTGCACGATGTTCAGGTGGTTGATGGTTTGGCATATCTCGCATACTGGCGTGATGGGTTGGTGATTTTGGATGTTGGCAAAGGCATCAAAGGCGGTTCACCGGAAAATCCGCAACTCGTCAGTCAGTATCGTTTCAACCATTCGGAACTTTATGGCGATGGGTGGATAGCCGGAACCCACGCGGTCTATCGTTACAAAAACTATGTCTTTCTTGGCGATGAAGTATTCCCGATTGCAGGCAATTTATTCGAGAGTAAAGAGCGTTTCCCGGCGCGCGGCATTGTTCACATCATCGATGTGTCCGACATTACCAAACCGCGAAAAGTTGCAGAGTACGCGGTGCCCGAATGGGGTTCACACAATATGTGGGTGAAAGATGACATTATGTACATGGGTTATTATGGCGGCGGCGGTCGCGTTGTAGATGTATCGGGAGAACTTCGCGGCGACCTCTATCGTCAAGGACGCGAGATTGCCAAAGTTTATACAGGGGCGCTTGATGGCTTCCATCCTAATCAGGCATTTTGCTGGGGCGCGCAACCTTACAAAGACATGGTTTTCTTCAACGATGTCAACACCGGCATCTGGATTACCAAATTAGGAAAACCAAAATTTAAAGGCTCGACAACCACGCCCTGATTAAAGATTCGATTTAATTTTTCCTTGCTTGAACAAAGAGCAAGGTCTGGCAATTGGCACAGACCTTGCTCTTTTCTTTTGGCGATGGATGAAAAACCGTCGTGGTTGTTTTTTATACATCCTTTTTGAACAAGATGATGGGTTGTCATACATCAATAATTTCATTAAAAATTGCCGCTACAGTTAAAGGCGCGCGTCGCGTCGTCAATGAAATTACGATTAGCTAAAGCGCGCTTGACCTCAGCCAGTTATCAACAATTCCTGACTCAGGTGTTGGCGCAAAGTGACCGACTCATCGTCTTGATTCAAGATGGGGCACGCTATCACACCTCGAAGGCGATGCAGGAATTTTTTGCTCAACACGCTGACCGCCTGACGGTGTATCAGTTGTCGAGTTACTCGCCGGACTTCAACCCGATAGAGAGACTGTGGAAGAAAATCAAAGAGCCAGAAACCCACCTGCATTACTCTCCGCCTTTGAATCGTTGAAAGAAAAGGTCGAGCAGGCGCTGGTGAAATTTGCCAATGCGCCAAAAGATTCTGGCATTATTCGGCTTTTGCCTTAGGCTTTGACTTTACAATCCGATTTCTCAAGAAATCATTTTCTTAAAGCTATAGAACCCTCTTTCGGTTGGCTGGCGCGCGTGACGTTGCGCTCATCCATCAGTGCCTTGAAAACCAGCAGGAAATTTAAATCCAGAGTTCTTAAATTCATGATGTGAATAGCGGGTATCATAATAATCCATCAAACAAATAATTAAAACAGGCGCTAATCCCTTCGCCGTGAGCATAAAATTAGCTGGAAACTTAATCGCCGTACTTAACCGACAAAGGAGTTTTACCATGAAACGATTTTCATCAAAAATCGGGTCGTTACTGATTTCACTATCCCTTTTGCCGTCGCTGGCGATGGGGCAAGCGGCGCAGACCCCGTCCCCCGACAGCCCCGCCCTGCGCCGGGCACTCGAACTGGCGCGCGTCATCAGCGCCGGCAATCGCGTCGAGGCAAAGAAATATGTTACGGAAAATTTCGCGCCGTCTTATTTACAAGGGCGTATGGATCGAATCCTGGACTTCATTTCGCAGCGTTATGACTGGTCGCGCGGATTGGATTTCCACAGTATCAAGGAACAGAAGTCGAATGAGGTGAGGGTCTATTTTAAAAACCGATTACCCGGCTGGACGGTCATCATCGCACGTGTCGAGCCTGAAGCCCCGAACCGCATCTCCGCATTTGGCTTCGGTAAGCCGATCGGCCCGGAAAACACTCGGCTGACTAAAAAACTGTCGAATGAAGAGATCGCCAAAGAACTCGACGCCTACCTGCAAAAACTCGCCGCCAATGATCTCTTCTCTGGAACCGTGTTGGTCGCCAAAGACGGCAAGCCGTTTTTCCGCAAGGTCTATGGCGTCGCCAATAAAGATTTCAACGTCCCCAACCGCATTGACACCAAATTCAACCTCGGCTCGATGAACAAAATGTTCACCTCGGTCGCCATCGCCCAATTGGTCGAACGCGGCAAACTCTCTTTCGATGACCCGCTCGCTAAATTCCTCCCCGACTACCCCGATAAAGAGTCGGCGCAGAAGATCAAGATCAAACAGCTGCTCTCGCACACGGCGGGATTGGGCAGCTATTTCAACCAAAAATTCTTTGAATCGTCGCGGGAAAATTACCGAACCGTTGACGACATGATGAAGCTCGCCGAGGGTGAGAAGTTACAGTTTGAACCCGGCAGCCGGTGGGCATACAGCAACACCGGGATGCTCGTGCTCGGCAAGGTCATCGAAAAAGTCACCGGGCAGAGCTATTTCGATTACATCCGCGAAAACATTTACAAACCTGCCGGAATGACCAACTCGGACTGTTACGAACTCGACAAAGTGAACACGAACCTCGCGGTCGGCTATGAAAAAGCGTACGCCGACGACGGCATCCACTTTTCCAATAACATCTTCCAACATGTGATGCGCGGCGGCCCCGCCGGCGGCGGCTACTCCACAGTTGATGATTTATTTAAATTCGACGTGGCATTGCGTTCGGGCAAACTGGTCGGGCAGGAGATGGTAAAGACGCTGCTCTCGGCAAAACCGGAACTCAACTCCCCCGAGTACGGCTATGGGTTTCAGATCGATAAAGAGCTTTCCATCGCCGGGCACGGCGGCGGGTTCCCGGGCATCAGCTCGAATCTGGATATGTTTTTGAACAACGGTTACACGGCAGCGGTGATGTCGAACTATGGTTTGGCTGCCACTCCGGTGACGGAAAAGATTCGCGAACTGGTGATGGCAGGACAGGTGACGCAAAACGCCAAGCGTTAAGTCAATTCGCAACCCGTTTGCGTCGGGTTTCGCCTTACGAGTTGGCAGGGTCATGCTGTTTTCATATAAGCAACAGGGGTTTTCATTGTTGCAATAGAAGCGGCAGCTTGAACTTGTTGATTTGAATCAAAGCCGCCTTGCCATAACTCGTGAGGTGAAATTTTCACGAGTTAATTCGAGATTTGCATGAACCGTGCATCCTGTTTCATAAGCTTCAATAACCAGCCAATAAATATCGGCTGGGAGAGGGTCAGTCATTATTGCCTCCAAAAATATTAATCGGTCTAACCTATGCACCGCGAGCACAAGCCACAGTAAGCTCTACGCTGCCGTCAGGTGAGGAGGAAACCTATGGCGCTCTTTGAACAGCAAAATCAGGGTCTGTAAAAAAATGCTTAACTGAATTTAGAATGGCTTCAGTTATTAATTATGCGATAAAACTGGTCACCGATACTCGAAAGTATCCCGGTTATTTCTTTGGGCGCCAGGTGAGAAGAAAATTCTGCAAAAAGGCAACTGGTTAAAGAATATTTTTTTGTAAGCCAAGGTGTGGCGTGAAATCGGCGTTGAGGCGTTAGAGTGCGGATAACATCACCTATGTTTGAATCCGACGTAATTCCACTTATGAGACGTATAGGCAAAAAGCGGTGGAGGAGAATAAATTTATCTCATGAAATCTGACTTGATTTCGGATGATTTGCAACGACCTCAAAAATTTTCAGTTGTTTAGAAACCTCCTGATATTTTTTACTTATCATTCCAATACGTTATGACCAGCCCATTAATTTCGCAATCACCTGATAAGCTTCGGGGTCGTCCGGGAACATCACGGGCATATCGGTTGACCGCTGAGTTTTATTGCCAACCCGTTTCACCATCGATTTCACAGGACAGCCACAGGCGCTGAAAATAAAGGTGATTTCACGTTCGCCGCCATCTTCCCACATATCTTTCACCAACTTGTTTTGCCCAAACACCGGCGATTCGAGAATCGGCACTTTATCGGCTTTTGAAACATCGATGGTGTAAGATGGCGACATCAACACCCGCAAAGTTTTTTGCGGCATCGGCGTTGACATAGGGGTTATCGTGGCATCCCATAAAACTTCGCCCGTGCGTTTGAATATCAATTTGCCTTTGCCGGGTTTTTCGCTGCTCACGTGCATCTGCATATGCAACAGCTTGCCATCCGGTGTCGGTTCACCATAAGCATCCAATATCGCAAAGGTGCGCCCCGCGCCATCATCGGGTTTGTATTGCCGTTCAATCTGCTTTAAGGCTTCGGCAATCGTTGGCAACTTGCTTTTGCCAAAATCCAACTCAACCGTCACCATCACGGCTTTGGCGACTTCCATTGTAATCGGCGCGCCTACAGGTGACGGCTGTGTTGGTTGGCTATTCGGTTGCGGAGCAGGTGGGGTTGGGGTTGGCGTGGTTACCGGAGGTTGTGAGGCGGTTGGATTTCCGGTTGGCGGCGGATTTTCTTTACAGGCGCTTAAAAATGAAATGAGCACCACACCCGTTATCAACCAAAATAATTGCTTCAAACGCAGCATTGAAAGAATTCGTGAGACTGATGAATTTTGATTACAGTTTTTCAACATAAATTTTTTCTCGAATATGAATTTCAGGAGAAACGACATTTTTAACGCACCGGTTCGGTTTTGTAAAAATCAATTCCGGCAGCTTGTTCGGGCACATCAATGGTCGCTACATTTTTCAATGCTTCCAAATCAATCACCTCGACGGTGCCGGGTTCCGCGCCAATGCCTTCAACCGTGATAAACGCATAACGATTGTCCGGGGTTACAACTGCGCCATGAACGACTTTACGTTTCGTAGGGATGCGCGCCAGTTCTTTGCCGGTTTTCAAATCGACAATCGATACCGACTGGTCGCGTTTATTGGTCGTGATTAAACGATTGTCTTTGGTTACTGCCAGATTATAAACGCCATCGCGTACCGGCAATCGTCTGGTGACTTTCCAGGTCGCGGCATCGACTTCGACAACTTCGCTGCTCTTGTTGCAGGCGACGTAAACGAATTTGCCATCCGCAGAGGGTTGTGCCCAGGTCGGCAAACAACCGACGTCACCCGGCTTGGGCGGTTCCGAACCATGCCCGCTCGAATCGTGTTTATGTTGACCCGTTCCCATCCCGGCGGGCGCGCCGCTCATTCCCATCTCTTTCCCTTTGGTGAGCATAAAATGGCGTGATACGGTGAATTTGTTCATATCAATTTCAACCAGCATATCGTCCATCATGCAGGCTGAATATTGTTTATCGCCTTGCGGATTGATGCGCGAACCATGCGGCATGGTGCAGGTCGTAAGTCGGCTAATTTCCAACATGGGTTCGGTAGCAACGATTGAAACCGAAGAGGGAACCATGTCGCCATGCAGGTTGAAGTTGACGACATAAAGAAAATTGCCGTTGGGTGAAATATCCATAGTCGCGGGAAAATAACCAAGCGTGATGCGTTTAATTACCGAATCATCTTTGGTGGAATATTTCCAAACCGAACCAAAAGGTCTGCCGTGCCCGATGGAAACGTAATAGAACTGTTTATCGGGTGACACGACGATACCGTGTGGCCCATCTATATCGGGAAACATCATTCCTGTCGGAATCTCTTTTTCAATCTTGATGCCTTTGGGACCAAAACGGATTTGCACGATTTTGTCTGCCGATTCGCATACCACATAAACCAGATAATCCTGTTCAGGTTTTTGTTGGGCAAACGATTGCGGTGTGAGTAAAAGTAAACTAAAGAAAATGACAATGGCGATTTTTGAAATTCGAGTTGTGCTCATAAATAAACCCCAACAAATCTATCACAACCCAAAAGCGATTCGGCAAGCGGAATGCCGGGATTTCTTTAAAAGGATGCCCACAATTTTGCGCCTGACATTAACGCCTTCAAAACCGATTATGGGTTTCCATCATTGCGAGGGCAGCAACCCGATTTCCGGTTTCTCAGATTTTGAAGGGATGAAAGACTGTAACTTTGCCTGGTTCGCGGTTGAATTTTCCAGCTTGATGAAACCATCATCGCCGCCCGCCGTTTGCCCGAGTTCAAACTGTGAAATAAATTTCGGAATAGCGCGCCAATCAATGCGTTTATCTTCGCCTTCAACCCAGTTCCATTCACTCACCGGTTGCTCTTGAAGCGCCCGCATCGAAATCCAGGCTTCACCGTTTTGCTTCCAGGTTTCCAACGCCCCTTCAGCAAATTCTTCGCGCCACCGGTCAACCTGTGTCATGTTGATGAAAAGCAACGGACGAACATTTAGATTCGCCGATTGGTTCAATGAGTGAAATGGAAAACTGCGGCTGAAATTGACCAACTCATCCTGTTGATTAACCGTGAAGATCAACGGCGGGGTTGACGAGTCTTTTAATAATGGGCTGAGGCGTTTTGCCGCCGCATCCTGTCTGGCATTCAACTGCCAGTTCGCCATCGCGCCATAATTCACCGCAATCATAAAAATAACAAAGCCAAGAATGAAAAATTTCACCGGACGTTTGAGCTGTTCGGTTGCAAGCGCGAAACCAATGGCAAGAAACAGGGTAGGGTAAAGCGGAAAGTATCGTTCAACCGCCGAGCCATCCACAAACATCGCAAACGCCCCAATCGTGAGCGTATTGATTGCCAGTAAAGCCAATACCCGCCTGCCGGTTCTCGAGCGAATTAAAGTAATGACGACCAAAAAAATCGCTCCATAAAAAAACAATAATTTCCAGAGGCTGTGAAAAAACAGGTCGCTAACGCTTACCGGGTTAAACGGGTCTTTCAATAAAAATCGTTTGAATAAAATGCCATCGTTGCCGAGATTGATGAGGGAACGCGGAATGCCGAACGCCACACGCGAAAGGCTGGTGACCTTCATCAACTGTGATGACGCGCTCACCCAGTTTTTTGCGCCTTCGACATTGGTGATGCCAAGATGCCAGAGAACGCTCAAATAAATCAATGCCGTAGCCAATGCACAGCTCACTGCGGCGATTAAAACGAAACGCAGCGTTCGTTTATTGAATTCAAAAAGAATGAGTGGTGAAAGCAAAGCAGCCGGGATTCCCCACAAATAAATACCCCAGAAACAAAACGCCAGCGCAAGCGCCACGCCCGCGCCCAGCGCCGGTTGCCAACCATAATCGGGATAATCTGCGGTCATTAAATAAAACCCGAGTATCAGCATCGTGAGTCCCGGAACATATGAACTGCCGCTTTGCGAGTAATTCAAAAACGCCTGAGAAAAAATAAAGGCAATCGTCGTCAAATTGATGACCCAGGTTTGCTTGATAAAGCGGTACAGAAACGCCCGCAGCAGCAAGACGCCGGTAAGACCCGCAAGCCAATTCACGACGATGAATAACAAAGTGATTTCGGTTCGGGGATTTGCCCCAACTAACTTTTCCGTTACGGGATGAAAAATTTGGAAGAGCGCCCATCCCATCGGTCGCCACAGCAGATGTCCGAATTCCCAGAATTCGATTCCGGTTATCGCCGAATAGGCATAATCGATGGTGTCGCCCATGAAAAATGCATCGGTCAATATGGTTGCCAGAAGATAGATGCCAACGACAATTCCATTTTGTCGCAACCAATTTCCGAAATACTTTTTAATATTTGAATGTCTTTCCGAATTGTGATCGCCCATTTTTTTCGATAACCGTAGAAAATGGCGGATGCGTTGCGATTTTCAGGCTTTTTGCAGGAATAAAACTATTTCGTTAAACCAATCCATCTCGGCACTCGCCGACAATACTCATCGAATGATGCGCCAAATAGTTTTTTGAGCGTAGGTTCTTCGTAATAAATGATTCGCAAATGAAAAGCCAGGAGGACGACCAGGATATACATAATCATCCACACGGATTTAAAGAAGACGGCTTCACCCAGAATGATGCTCGATACTCCGACATACATCGGGTTGCGTGAGTATTGATAGAGTCCCTGCGCCACTAAATATTTTGGCGGGTCATATGGCGCGGGAGTTCCCTTCCCGCTTGAAATAAATTCCCCGACACACCAGAAATAAATAGTGATGCCAGTAACCATGATTAAAATGCCAACATAATTGAAGCCGTTCCAGACCGCCGGAAAAAGATTGGCGCGTGAACGCAAAATGAAGAACGGAATCAGCAGCGTGAGACTACCGGGCGCAATAATGGTGAAAAACAGCGACTTCAAATAAAGCATCGCGTGTGTCCTTTATCGCCTGAAAATCAGGCTGCAACAAGTGACCGCGCCTTCGGCTTTGATGAGTTCCGACATCTCAACCACTTCTACCTGTACACCGGCAGCTTCGATTTTCATCCGGGTTTTCGGGAAATCTGCGGGATAGATAACCGTGTCCTGAATCAACAAAGCGTTCGCTGCGAACGGTTCGCGCTCATCAACCTCAATAAAATCGAAGCCTGCAAAAGCCGCCCGGTCAACGAAACTGGCATTGATGAGCAGGGTGTTTTTCGCCAACCGTGAAACCGCCGATTTCAGGTGCAGGCAATGTTTAACCTCTACGCTGCGCACATCGTATCCGAACGGCGCGAGAATCGTCCGCGCCTGTTCAATCGCGAGTGTATCTGTGCGACTTGAGCGTCCGATGAAAATCTGTTTATCAATGGTCAACACATCGCCGCCATCAAGGGTTGCCGGGGACTTGATAAACTGGAGTTTACGAAATGGTTCTATTGCCTTAGCAATGGATTGGGTTTCAGGTCTTCGCGACTTCGCTCCCGGTCGCGTGATTATCGCCAGTTCGTCGAATACTAAAGCGGTGTCTTCAACGAAAACCGAATCGGGGAAATCGGGTTCGGCTGCAAGCGCCATCACTTCACAGCCGAGTTCTCTCAGGGCGTCTTCATATTGTCGATGCTGTTTGTAAGCTAACGGCAAATCAATCGCTTCACGCCGGAAATGCGTGAGTTCGCAATCCTTGATGTTCGGGCTGATTTCGCGGGTTATCGCTCGCATATGACTTTTACTTTGGTTTGAAGATGCAAATTATTTTCGACTGCGCGCCTGCGCTTCCAATCTGTCCCAATCTTCCGACGTGAGTTTTTCCAAGGCGCTGAATTCGCCCGCGCCGGCTAACCATTCGCCGCCATCAATGGTCACTACATCGCCGTTGATATATTCCGAATAATCGGAAATCAGATAAGCCGCGAGGTTCGCCAGTTCTTCAAGTTTGCCGACCCGCTTCATTGGATTACGCTCGGTGATATGTGTGCTGAAATCGCCCGAAAGTGTCAATCCTTTTTGCGCGCCTTCTGTGGGGAAAGGTCCCGGCGCGATGCCATTCACCCGCATGCCGTATTTCGCCCATTCAACCGCGAGCGATTGCGTCAGCGCCATCACCCCAGCTTTGGCAACTGCTGACGGCACCACATAAGCCGAACCCGTCCACGCATAGGTCGCGAGAATGTTGAGCATGGTGCCTTGGTGTTTTTCAGCAATCCATTTTTTCCCCATCGCCAGCGAGCAATAAAATGAGCCGTGAAGCACTATGCCAAGCACAGCATCTACGGCGCGATGTGAAAGCCGTTCGGTAGGCGAAGCGAAATTGCCTGCGGCATTGTTAATCAATACATCGACTTTGCCGAAATGCTGCCAGGCGCGTTCGATCATCTGTTCGATTTGGGGGTAATCGCGGACATCACAGGCAAGCGGTAAAACTTCGCCGCCTTTAGCTTCCTGCATCGCTTTTGCTGCGTTTTCTAAAAGTTCAAGACGGCGACTGGCAATAACCACCTTCGCGCTGAGTTCGAGGAAGCGTTCGCCCATTGCGCGACCAAGCCCGGTGCCGCCGCCTGTGATGATGATGACTTTGTCTTTCAATAAATCGGTTTGAAACATTGCGTTTTTATCTCCTGTTAAGAATCTATGATTACCAGAAATACTTGCTCAAGGAATGGCAAAAGAAGTTCTACCTCAGCAGAAGAAATCTTACTTTAAATATTTTTCACCGCAGAGGACACAGAGATTACCCAAAGTTTGAAGCATCGCTGCGCATTCTCTACGTTCTCTGCGGTGAATAGCGCTTTTCATTTTCATATCATCAGGTGAGGCAATCCTTGAAACCCGATATTCCATCCCTCTCACCTGAATTAAATCCAATCCTGCGCTTCGATTGCCACAGTCAAGGCGCTTTCGACATCGCCGGTGTGAGTTGTGGCTTGTGGTTCAATCAACATGATGTGAGTTTCTTCTTGGGCAACCGGACAATGTTCAACACCTTTGGGGACGACAAACATTTCACCGGGCTTTAATTCAACATCGCCATCATGCATTTTGATTGTCAATTTGCCTTTGACGACGAGAAAGAATTCATCTTCATTTTCGTGCGTGTGCCAGACGAATTCGCCCTGCACTTTCGCGAGTTTGATGTATTGTCCGTTCATTTCACCGATGATTTTCGGCGACCAGTGGTCGGTGAATTTTGTGTATTTTTGTTCGAGATTGATTGCCTTCATATGACTCCTACATTTTTCCGCTGAGATAGTTTCCGACGCCATCGAGAAATATCGGCACGTTGCCAATCGGGCGCATACTCAAAAGTAACATCATCGCTGCCGAAAAAGTGTCCATTCAATATCCTAATCAAAGAAACTCAAATCTGCTTTTCACCGCAACGCCTTCAAACTCAGGCATCAATCTTGAATTTTAGTCTCATAAAAATGTGGCGGGGCGAGTAACGCGACCGTTTGATTGGGATAATCATAAATTACCCCGAAATTATTGGTCACATCGCGTCCAAGCACAGACAACTCGCCGCTCTCGCTTTCCGTAAAAACTCCGAAGTGTCCGCGCACCTGCGCGACGCGCCCGTCATCTCTGACTAAGCCGACGGAAGTAGCGACGGTAATCGAACCCACGGTTCCGCCGACACCCGCCAGATAAAACTGTTCTTCGTCAGAACTCGCCAACCCATGTAACAAGCTGAGAAAATCGGCGCTCAAGACAGTTCTATCTGCTCCACAATCCAGTAGGAAGGTGATTTCAATCCATTCTCCGTTTGATGCCTGTACCAAACCCGAAACGCTTGGTCGGATTATGCCATCGTCACAAAGCAACCATTCACCGTTGACACGCATAGATTCGGCTCAACTTTTCTTTCGGGATGTAACGAATATGCGGTAAATCGTCAGGATATTTATCATGGGCAAGCCGTCGAACCTCTTCGGCAGTGTCGGCAACAAACAGCTCGCCGCCCGACGACGCAACATACTTGCCGCGATAACGCTTGAAAACTTCGAGTTCCATAGCATGGTCGTTGAACCATTTTACATTGCGTTTCGCTTTCTCGAACTTTTCTGCCATCTCCGGCGTCAATGGCAAATCTTCGATGATTACTTGATTACTCATAGCTGGATGATATGAAGTTATGCGCAGCAGAGTCAATCATTGACGGGCAATCTGTTTGTTCCTGAAAACCGGATTGGAAAATATCACAGGAACGCAAAATTGCGTTTCACCACGACACGTTCAAAATAGCGGACGGCGCGTTGGTAATCGCGGTCGATTTGCCCTTTCAACTCATCAAGCGAAGCGAATTTTTTTTCGCCTCTCAACCGATGCAAAAAGCGCACACGGATTTTTTCACCGTATAACTCGCCATCGAAATTCATAATGTGGGACTCAACAGTTACTTGATTGTCATTGCTCACCGTCGGGCGCACACCGACATTGGTAATTGAACGATGCCACTCGCCTTCAATCAACGTCAGCGTCACATAAACGCCGTTTACGGGCAACACCGCATTATGGGGTTTCAAATTCGCCGTCGCATAATGCAGTTTTGCCTTGCCGATTTTGCTGCCTTCGACCACGCGGCTTTCAACTCCGTAAGGGCGACCAAGCATCCGCCGCGCTAAGTTTATGTGCCCGGCTCTCAGCAGATTTCTGATTGCCGTCGAACTCACACGTTTGCCGCGCAATAAAATTTCCGGCACCTCTTCGGCACGACGATTTAACCGTTCAGCAACCGCTTTCAATAACTGAAAATTTCCCTGTCGTTTGTAACCAAAGGCAAAGCCTTCGCCCAGGTAGACCTCTTGCGCATTGAGTTTTCCGAAAATCAGTTCAGTTAAAAAATCCTCGGCGCGTTGACTGGCAAACTCTTTCGTAAAATGCAACACGCAGGTCTGGTCAATGCCGAGTCGCTCCAAGCCTTCCATCTTTTGTTCAAAGGTATGAAGCATAGGCGGCGCGCTTTCAGGGTGCAGCAAGGCGCGCGGATGCGGATCAAAGGTGACAACGGTTGCCGCAAACCCAGTGGCTTTGGCGCGTTCGACAACCTTTTGCATAATCGCTTGATGAGCAAGGTGCAACCCATCGAATACCCCGAAGGTTAAAATCGTCGGGGTGCGCAACTCACAGGAATTTATATCTCGACAAATAATCATCCGTTCAGTTCAACCTCTAATCCGTCATAAGCAATTTCCACATGTTCAGGCAAATGTCCGCTGGTCTCCTGATGCTTAATATCGTGCGAGATATGCGTTAGCAATGCCTTGTGCGGTTTTAAAAATTTGATGTAATCAAGCGCCTCATCAAGGGTCATATGCGTCGGATGTTTTTTGAAACGCAAAGCGTCAATCACCAGCATATCCAGTCCACGCAATTCAGCTAAGGTTTCATCGGGAATCACATTGCAATCGGTGACATAGGCAAACCCGCCGATGCGAAATGCGGTGACCGGCAAATCGCCATGCATCACGGTGAGCGGCAAAATATCGAGTCCGCATAGAGGGAACGGCTTTTCGATGAGGTGCGGAATAATTTGTGGCACCCCGGAAAGCGAGGGTTGAAAGGCATAAGCATAAACCCGGCGCAAGCCTTCCCAGGTTACTGCCGTCGCGTAAACCGGAATCGCAGTTTTATTGCGAAACATCAACGGGCGCGTATCGTCCAAGCCAAAACAATGATCGGCATGGGCGTGGGTAAATAAAACCGCGTCCAACCGCTTCAACCCGATTCTCAAAGCTTGATAACGAAAATCGGTCGAAGTATCCACGACAATTTTGTATTCGTGGTGTTCAATCAAAATCGATGCCCGCAATCTTTTATCTCGCCCATCATCGGACAGGCAAGTATCGCAATCGCACCCGATGCTGGGGATGCCAACCGATGTGCCTGTGCCGAGGAAAGTGATTTTCATGTAGTAATTTGTACTTTGTGCCTGGTACTTCGTGCCTGGTCTTTATTTACCGTATTCACCGGCGTATTCAATAGACCAAGCACGAAGCACAAAGCACAAAATACGGAAATTTATTTGCTTCTGGAAAGCGACACGAATTGCATACGCAAATCCGCGAGCACCTGCTCGAAAATCGTCTCTTCGTCTTTTAATAGGTTGCCACGGGTTTTTTCTTTAAGGACGCCCAGCATATCGATGACCTGTTTTGCGGCTTCCAGGTCAACTTGCGAACGAACCCCGGGTTGCATCTCCATCAGTCCCATATTCATTGCCGCTTCGACGGCAAGCATATTCAGCAGGCTTAAAAACATGGCTTTGGATTGTGAAGGGTCAGCGCCGCCCGATGCTTGATTGTAAGCATTTTCAACGGCTGCCGCCTGTGCCGCTTGTTGTGATTGCTGCGCGGTGGGCGGTGAGGCGCTGGCGCTTGCTGCGGCAGCTTTGACTTGAGACGGTGCGGGTTCCGGTTCAATTTCGTCTTCATTACCGGTTGATTTATTGACGCCTCCCGGAAATGCCACGATGTTATCCGCCGGGGCAGTTTGTTCAACCGATTCAGCGGGCACGGCTTGGCTATCCGCTGGTGATGGGGTTGGCGCTTCTTCGGCGAATTCTTCACGCAGAGAGCCATCCGGATTATATCTTCGTCGATCAGAGATTTTAAAAGTCTTTTCTTTCTCGTCTGCCATTTCTTCAGATTCTCCCTTTCAGTTAAGGTGTTCGATATTGGTTTGTCTTAAAAATGTTCATGCTAGCAAAGAATCGTTGCAAGACCAAATAGCCTGTCAGGATAGGCGCAATCAACTTTGCCTTTTTATTCCCGGTTCAGTAAATTCGAGTTATGTTCAATTCGTCAAGCCATGATGCAGGTGAAAAATTTATCAGGTTAGTAGAAATCATCGCCGAACTTCGAGCGCCCGGCGGATGTCCCTGGGACAGAGAACAAACGCACGACAGCCTCAAACCCTTCCTGCTCGAAGAAGCTTATGAAACCCTCGAAGCCATTGATGCGCGCGATGATGAAGAGTTAATCGGTGAACTCGGCGACCTGCTTTTACAAGTGGTTTTCCATTCGCAAATCGGTATCGAAGAAAAGCGCTTTAATATCAGCGAGGTGCTTGAGCGCGTCTCATCAAAAATGATACGTCGTCACCCGCACGTTTTCGGCGATGATACTTCGGAAACCTCCGACGAGGTGTTGCGCAACTGGGAAGCCATTAAAGAAGCCGAACTCCAAGCCAAAGGCAAAAAGGTCGAAGAAGGCTCGATGCTCGACAGCGTATCGAAAAATCTGCCCGCGTTGATGGAAGCTTTTCAGATGACCACCAAAGTTTCGCGTGTGGATTTCGATTGGCAAAACGTCGGCGAAGTGCTGGAAAAATTGGATGAAGAGGTGCATGAACTCAAACACGAAATTGCCACCGACGCCACCAATCATCAACGTGTCAGCGACGAAGTCGGCGATTTACTTTTCGTCGCCGTCAATGTTGCCAGACTTTCAGGTATTGACCCGGAGAGTGCTTTGAAAGCCTCGAACCGAAAATTCCGCCGCCGTTTCCGTTACATCGAAGACCGTCTACGCAAACAAGGACGCAAGCCTGCGGATTCCGACCATATTGAAATGAATCGTTATTGGGACGAAGCCAAGGCAAAAGAAAAAGAGGGTGAATAATGAGTTCACAAATTAAACAGCGTTATTACACGCCCGAAGAATATCTCGAACTCGAAAGCGTTGCCGAGTATCGCAGTGAGTATCTTGAAGGCGAGATATTTGCAATGGCAAACGGCAGCCCCGACCATAGCATCATCAGCATCAATCTGACTGGTGAGTTGAGAACCGCGTTACGCGGCAAACGATGCCAGCCATTCGATAAGGGCTTAAAGGTGGGTCCCGCCAGTTCAGTCTTTTTTTTCTACCCGGATGCCTCAATCGTTTGCGGCAATCTGATTTTGCACAAAAAAAGTAAAGATGTTTGCACCAACCCCAAAGTGATTTTTGAAGTGCTTTCGCCTTCTACGGAAGCTTACGACCGCGGCAGCAAATTCGCCCGCTACCGAACCATTGAGTCATTCACCGATTACGTTTTGATAGCCCAGGACGAGCCGCGCATCGAACATTTCTCTAAACAAAAAGACGGCTCATGGAATCTTAGAATCGTCAGCGAGTTAAAAAACAAAATTCGCATCCCTTCGATTGGCTGTATGTTATCGCTTGCCGAAATTTACGAGCGCGTCAAATTCCCCGAAAAGAAATCGCTAATCAAAGCAACGCGAAAAAAGAAGCCACGTAAAGCGTGAGAACATCTGCAATAGTCAGGCAGACGATAATGCTCGCCGCACAAATTTTGTAAACAATTTTTCTTCGTTTTAAGTTGTAACTCACCCAATCAAGATGTATAAATTTTAGCCAGTTTATAGCTCTTTAAGTTTTCTCACCCAAATTCAAAATAACGAGGTGGCTTTATGAAAAAAGCTGTCAGTATTACCGTCAACGGAAAAACTCATACATCGGAAATTGAACCTCGCTTGCTGCTGGTGCATTTCCTGCGCGATGCCCTTGGGCTTACGGGCACACACGTTGGTTGCGAGACCTCGATTTGCGGCGCGTGTACGGTTTTGCTTGATGGACAGTCGGTAAAATCCTGCACCATGTTTGCTGTGCAAGCCGATGGACTGAGTGTCACAACCATCGAAGGGCTTGCCGCGAATGGCGCGCTTCATCCTGTACAGGAAGGTTTCTGGGAATGCCACGGTTTGCAGTGCGGTTATTGCACGCCGGGAATGATTATGTCTAGCGCGCAATTGGTAGACCGCAATCCGAACCCGACGGATGAAGAGATTCGTCACGGGCTGGAAGGCAATCTTTGCCGCTGCACCGGCTATCAAAATATTGTCGAAGCGGTGAAATACGCCGCCAACAAAACGCTGGCGGCAAGCGGAGATTGAGGAATTGCGAAATGCGGATTGCGGATTTTGCCACCGCGTCAATGCACATGATGCTTTCACGCATTCCTGATTGGCAATCCGTCATCAATATAGGTTTTAAGAAAATGTTTTTGAGAAAAAATTGCGAAATTGCAAGTTTTTTCACGGTTTTGCCGGCAACATTTTCATAACATCCGTAGCAATTTTCCATTGAACGATTCCTAAGTTCAATAATCCGCAATCCGCAATTGAAGGAGGAATTATGAGCAATTATGTTGGTAAAAGAGTAAAACGCACGGAAGACCCGCGATTGATTCAAGGCATCGGACATTATGTAGATGACATTAAATTGCCCGACACTTTGCACGTCGTCTTTTTGCGTTCGATGTACGCGCACGCGCGCATCAACAGCATCGATGTCAGCGAAGCCGCCAACGCGCCCGGAGTGGTCGCGGTTTATACAGGCGCGGATGTCGCTGGTATTGGGCAGGTTCCCTGCGCCGGCGCTTTGCCGGATTTGCGCGTCCCGGATTATCGCGTATTAGCTAAAGACCATGTGGTTTTTGTCGGTCAACCGGTTGCCGCAATCGTCGCCACCGACCGTTATGCAGCGCGTGACGCGGTGGATTTAATCATGGTTGATTATGAAGAGTTGCCTGCCGTCGTTGATGTTGAACAGGCTGCCGAAGCGGGTTCGCCATTAATTTATGAAGAATATGGCAACAACATCGCCTATCGCTTAACTTCCGGTGAAGGCGACATCGAAGCGGGACTTGCGGCGGCTGATCGCGTTGTTAAACAGCGCGTCGTTCATCAACGACTCGCGCCGATTGCTATGGAACCGCGCGGCGTGCTCGCCAGATACTTACCCGGTGAACAGGAACTCACCGTCTGGTCTTCCACTCAGATTCCTCATTTATTGCGCACTCAACTTGCATTGATGATTGGCATCCCGGAAAACAAATTGCGGGTCATCACCCCGGAAGTCGGCGGCGGGTTCGGTTCAAAACTCAATGTCTATGCCGAAGAAGCTTTGCTTGGCTGGATTTCGATGCAACTGCATAAGCCTGTGAAATGGATTGAAACACGCCGCGAAAATATTCAGGCGACGATTCACGGACGCGGGCAGGTCGGCTATATCGAAATCGGTTGTAAAAATGACGGAACGATTACCGGGCTGCGCTACAACGTATTCGCGGATATGGGCGCGTATCATCAATTGCTCACCCCTGCGATTCCCACGCTCACGGGGTTGATGCTATCGGGCTGTTACAAAATCCCGGCGATTCAAATGAACATCACTGCTTGCTTCACCAATAAGGTGGCGACGGATGCCTATCGTGGCGCAGGTCGTCCCGAAGCAACTTATGTCATCGAACGGGCGATGGATTTGGTGGCTGCCGAACTCGGTATGGATGTCGCGGAAGTGCGTCGTAAAAATTTTCCGAAACCCGAAGAGTTTCCTTTTGCGACCAAGACCGGGTTGTTTTATGACAGCGGCAATTATGAAGCCGCGCTCGACAAAGCGATTGCCAACGCTGATTATGCCGGGCTTCGCGAGATGCAGAAAAAAGCGCGCGATGAAGGGCGACTCGTTGGTATAGGCGTTTCAACCTATGTAGAGATTTGCGCGCTCGGTCCTTCGCAAGCGATGCCTGCGGGCGGTTGGGAAAGCGCGACGGTGCGCATTGAACCAACCTGTAAAATCACTGTATTGACGGGCGTTTCTCCGCACGGGCAGGGCGAAGAGACTTCATTTGCACAAATCGTTGCGGATGAATTTGGCGTGGCGCTTGAAGATGTGACGGTCATCCACGGCGATACGGCGATTGTGCAATATGGCATCGGCACTTTCGGTTCGAGAGGGCTTGCGGTCGGCGGCACTGCGGTTTACAAAGCGGCTGAGAAATTGAAAGAGAAAGCCACGAAAATCGCCGCCCATATGATGCAAACCGATGTAGCGAATGTCTCATTCAAAGAAGGCAAGTTCACGAAAACGGCTACAGCAGCCGCTTCTGCGGTTGCAGGCAACGGCGGAACGACAACCGGTGACGCGGTGCCAAGAAACGAAATCACCATTCAAGAGGTGGCGCTTGCCGCGCACCTTGCCAGAGAAATTCCGCCGGGACTTGAACCGGGACTTTCGGCGACACATTTCTTCGAGCCGGAAAATTTCACCTTCCCGTTCGGCACACATATCTGCGTTGTCGAGGTTGATAAAGAAACCGGCGATATAAAAATCCTGAAATATGTCGCAGTTGATGATTGTGGCAAACAAATCAATCCGTTGCTGGTCGAAGGTCAGGTACACGGCGGCATCGTGCAATCCGTTGGGCAGGCTTTGTACGAAGAAGTGGTTTATGATGAGAACGGGCAACTATTGACCGGCACATTGATGGATTATGCGTTGCCGAAAGCGGCGATGATTCCGCGCCTCGAACTGGATAAAACCGAAACCCCAACGCCTGTAAATCCGCTCGGCGCAAAAGGCGTAGGCGAAGCCGGAACCATCGGCGCAACCCCGGCAATCGTCGGCGCGGTTGTAGATGCTTTGTCACCTTTCGGCGTGCGCCATCTGGATATGCCGCTCAAACCGGAAAAGATTTGGCGAATTTTGCACACCCAAAATTAAGGAGATGGTTTATGCGGAACCGTTTGAGCTACATTTTTGCCCTGAGCCTGCTTATATCAGGTATCGCAGGGTGCGGAAAATATCAGCCTAAACCGAGTGACTTTTTAAATCGGATGATGGATGAAGCGAGAACCATTCCGCTAAATTATCTCTTGGACAATCGCGATAGTCTCAATGGGCAGCAGGTGATCGTTAAAGGATATGCGCGGATAGGTAATGGGAAATATGTAATTTTTCCTGATGCTCAAGAGGAAACATCGGGCAGAAACGAAAAAGGCATTTGGATTGATTTGCCAACCACCATCGAAAAATTCTTCAAAGAATATGGCAATAGATTGGATAAAAAACACATCACCGTTGAAGCCACCTTCAAATTAAACAATAAAGGTAAAGATGGGCTTTGGGCGGGAACTTTGGAGGACATCAAATCCATTACACCGATTGATTAAAGGAGTGCGAGCGAGGGTGCCGGAGCGATTTTAGCAATTCCCGATTCGATGGTGAGATATTAATTTAGCAGGAAAAATAATGGCTTTCAGAGATTACAAAAATATCGGAGTTGTGCTGAAAAAATTCGGCATCAGGTACACTGAGGAGAATTTCATTCAAATCAATCCTCTACCAATCAATCCCTTATTTTTAAAGGAGAAGAACTCATGATTGCAACAGCTTTTGATTATGTAACCCCAGGCACCTTGGATGAAGCCCTTGCCATGCTCTCGCAAAACCAGGACAGTGCTAAAATTTTAGCAGGCGGACACAGCCTCATCCCGGCGATGAAACTCAGGCTCGCGCAACCCGCGCTGCTGATTGATATTGGTCGCATTAAAGACTTGTCCTATATCCGCGAAGACGGTGGGCAAATCCGTATCGGCGCGATGACTACGCATTACCAGATTGAATCTTCGGATTTGCTCAAACTCGTTTGCCCGATGCTGCCGGAATGCGCCGCGCAAATCGGCGATGTGCAGGTTCGCAATAAAGGGACACTTGGCGGCAGTCTCGCGCACGCTGACCCGGCAGCGGATTGGCCCGCGGCAATGATTGCCCTAAAAGCTGAAATCGTCGTAGTCGGTGCGAAGGGTGAGCGCATCATAAACATCGATGACTTTTTTGTCGATTTGCTGACCACCTCGCTTGAGCCGAATGAAATCCTCCGCGAAATTCGCATCAATAAACCTGCGGGCAATTACGGTCAGGCGTATCGCAAAGCCGCGCAACCCGCTTCAGGATTTGCAGTGGTCGGCGTTGCCGCGCATATCGTCAAAGATGCAGACGGCAAATGCGAAGCGGCAAGCATCGGGGTCACCGGCGCGGCATCGAAGGCTTACCGTGCGACCAGTGTAGAGAACGCGCTGGTTGGCAACGCCCTCGATGCAACGACGATTGCCGCAGCCGCGGCATCAGCAGCCGATGGCATTGATGTGAATGGCGACATTTACGCTTCGGAAGATTATCGCCGCCACCTGGTTGCGGTTTACGCCCGTCGAGCGATTGAAGCGGCAATACAATGAGGAATGAGTGATGAGCCATCGCTATTTCACTCATCACTTATTCCCCATCACTTTAACTTATGAAAATCGAAGGCACACAAGAAGTTCGCGCGCAATGTGAGCGGGTTTATGAAGTTTTGCTTGACCCTGAAGTATTGCAACGCTGTATTCCGGGTTGTGAAAAATTAGAGCAAACCGACGAGAATGCCTATGCGGCAACCCTTCGCACAGGGATTGGCGCGATTAAAGGCGTCTTCACCGGCAAGGTTCGCATAGAAGATATGCAACCGCCGACGCATTACCGAATGGTGATTGAAGGCAAGGGGCAACCGGGGTTTATTAAGGGAACCGGCAACCTTGATTTGGAAGAACGCGGCGAAACCACCTTGGTGAAATACGAAGGCGATGCACAGGTTGGTGGCACACTCGCAAGCGTTGGTCAGCGAATGATTCAAGGCGCGGCGAGGATGATGGCAGCCCAATTTTTCGCGGCTATCGAAGTTGAAGCGCAACGGGAATCTCACCAAGAACCACCCAAACATGGCATTATTCGTAATGCTTTTCGGGCTACCAAAAGAGCTTTGCAGAAGACTTCGGATGAAAATGAAACCGCAGAACCCAAACCCGAAGAATCAACCAATTAGCAATATTTTTACTTCAAGACAATTGTTTTCCGATTAAGTGTGGTGTATGCTTTAAGGCTCAATAGAAGGTGTAATAACTGCTGAAAGGAGAAAACTCTATGAGTGCTATCGGAGTTCGTCAAAAGATCGAACGGGATGTTAATTCCAAAAATGAAATTCGCGCGAACTGCTTTGTTGATGGATTGAATCGCGAATGTCGCGTCCATCATTTGAACGAAAACGGTTTGTTCGTCGAAAGTTTTATTCCGGCACTTACCGGCGCACAGGTCGATATAAAATTTAATTTACCAAACGGCTATCACATCTCAACCCAAGCCATTGTCACCCATCATCAGTTTAAAGAAGGATACAAAATCAATTTTATCAATTTATCTGAAAAAGACGGCGAACAGATAAACAACTGGGCTCGCGCTTAATCAATTCAAATTTTTAGCAAAATAAAAAGGGCGACTCATTGTTGAGTCGCCCTTTTTATTTTGCCGTGGATGATGATCTAGCGTTTGGTATTTTCAATTGCCGTAACCTGGACATTATTTGAGACCAGCGAAATACCGGTTACTCTTTGCAAATCGGCGAGCGCCTTATTGTAATCGGTCAGGGCGCGAATCTCATTGCCTCTGGCTACCGATAAATCGGTTTGCCGTTGCAGAACAAAGAAGTTGGTTGAAAGACCGGCGCGAAATTTCTCTTCTTCACCTTTCAATTGCGCATCAGCAGCGATGCGATTGGCGCGTTGCGCTTCAAATCGTTGACGCGCTGATTCAACCGCCTGTAAGGCGTTACGAACTTCGATTTGAATGTTCTGAACGGTTTGGCGTTGACGGGCGTCGAGTTGCGCCGATTCCGCCATCGTCCGACCGATATTGGCTTCAACTGTGCGATTGCGCCACGGGAAGTTAATCGACACCCCCACTTGATAGGTTCGGAAATCCTGGCTGAACAAATTTCGCAAGGCGCTAAAATAGCCGCCGACAAAACGGTCAGGAACCGTTACGCCATTTTGTGTGGCAATCGCCGATGGCGCACCAGCCAACCCGGTATTTGAATAGGTGCCTACCAGATTGATCTGCGGTTTCAACTGGTTATTGTAATATTTGAGGTCAATCTCTTTTTGCTGCGATTGCAGGCGTAATTGTTCAAGTTCCGGGCGATTTTTCAACGCCAGATTTTGCGATTCCTGAAAATTAAAGGTCAAGGGATTCAAACTCGGATCGTCTGTGGGAACAATTTGCGCATCCCACATCTTATCATTGGGGTCTTTCATTAACAGCCCCTTCAAAGTGTTTTCCGAGGTCGTAATCGTTTGCATGGCTGTGATGACATCGCCCTTGCGCGATTCCAATGCTGCTTCCGTTGAGCGCAATTCGATTGGCGCGAGGGTTCCGGCTTCAACCTGCTTCTGGTTATTCAAAAGTTGCGTGCGCGTGAGTTCAACGGTTTCGCGGGCGATTTTTTCGTTGCGAATGGCAAAGACCAAATCCCAATAGGCGCGTTGCACAGAGTTAATGATTTCAATCACGCGCTGGCGAAATTGACTGTCGGAAAGGTCGAGTTGTTTTTTATTGATTTGAATGGCTCGACGATTGGCGTCAATTTTGAAATTTCGCATCAAGGGTTGCGTAAAGGTCAACGAAAGCGACGGGTTGTATTGCGTGGTCAAAGTTGCTGCGGTTGAACTGGTATTCGTCCGCGTATTATTGAAATTGATTTGATATAATCCGCCGCCTTTTTCGAGGAATTTTTCAGTGGTGAAATTGTACGTCAATATTTTTTGCGTCAACGAAGCGTTGGCGTTACCACCTTGGAAGATATTGGCAACCGGGAAGGTCTGGCTTCGGAAATTGATGTCGGCAATGGTGGCAATGTCGTATACACCATACGACGCGAAAAGATTATATTGAGAGATTTTTACGGTTTGGCGATTTTGTTCAATATCGAGGTTATTTTGCAGCGCCATAGCGATGGCTTCCTGCAAGGCGAGAACCTGCTTTAAATCTTCGCGAACCCCAACGCGCTGGGTGCCGATTTCCGGCGAGAGCGCCAGTGGTTGGGTGATGGGATTCTGAGTTTGCGGGTCTTGAGTTTCGGTTGAAATCGCCGGTGCAGTAGTGACGACCTCTGCCTTTTCAGCTTTCGGTTCATCACTGACGGTTGCGGTTTCGGCAACCTTACTTTTTTCAGTTTCTTCGTGATTAACGGCTTTAGCCGGCGCTTTTTTATTCGCTACGGTTCGCGCTTTATTTTTTTGCGCTGGTGAAACCCGATTTTCAAGGGCGACAATGCCATCTTGCGCAAAAGCTGATATTGATAAAGACCCAATCATCGCCACTACCACAAGGAAACTGACCATCTTGTGGCGCTTATCTGACATTAAATTCATAGTTCCTCTCGATACCTTTTCTTCTAAACTCAAACAAAAATATTTCTTGACCCAACAAATTTTTTTGGCAAATTGTTTTTGAATCACAGCCTACTACGAGCAGGTCGCACCTCTCGTTTCATAATTTTATCCGCCTGCAAAGTTTCAGCCTAGCCGTTCAAACCCAACCTCCCGAAAATATTATCTACAATCCCTGTGCCAATCTAAAGCGCTTCTCTAAAAGCTGTTATCAAAGAGGCTAAAGTGAATCTTGCATACTATAAAATAAACAGAGCGACCGGAAATGAACACCTGATGTTCACTTTCGCGTCGCTCCCTGTGAAATTAATAACAGGGATGGGCAGATGACACGAGTAAAAAGTTCTTAAAAAACCCGCCTCTGACATCCCTGTTAATGTCGCGCTTACTCAAATGAAATGGCAGTTTTTGAGCCTTTAAATTCAATTCGTTTAACGGTGAATGAGCCATCTTCGGAAACCGTATAAGCAATTTTGTTATCCGATGGCGCTTCATTTAAGGTGATAATTTTATAAGTGGATTTGACAATCTCTTTTTTGCCTTTCATCACCACCAGTTCACCCTCTTTATCATCGGCAAATTTTACCGAGTAATCCCCTTTGGTCAGCGGTTGTCCTTTAATTTTGCTGTCTCTGGTTAAGGTGAACGATTTGGTCACATCCGCAGCAACATTGGATAAAGCAAGGGAAAGAACTAATGCGAAACTCGCAACCATTGCATAAATTGTTTTTTTCATAGAGTCACTCCTTTACTCAATTTTATTTTTCGGCGGGGCTAGATTCACACGACTTCCGGGACGAGAAAGTAAACCGCGCCATTTTCTACCAGCGACCGATTCAGTTCGCTGAAACGATAATGAAAGAATCAACTCGCAAACCCGGAGTCAGTTTTTGACCGTCTTCGAGTTCAATTAAAGTTTCCAAAATTTTTGTATCAACCCGTTCGGTCGGTTCGTCCGTGCGAATATTTTTTTTACCCAATAGCTGTCCGATGCGAACGATGCGACCGTAAAATTTTTCTCCCGCAAAAGCCTCCGCCGTCACATAAGCGCGTTGCCCGATTTGCAATTTGCCAATATCGGCTTCATCAACATCCACACGGACTCGCAACTTTGAAATATCCGCCATCGTCACAATCGGGTTTTCCCGCATTTCAGAAACGCTCTCTCCGCTTTTCATATGTTTTCGTAAAATCACCCCATCAATCGGGGCGCGCACAAAACACTTCTCCAGTATCGCTTTCACTTCATCCAAACGGGCGCGTGACAGGGCAACTTCGGCTTCGGCTTTGGCGCGGTCTTCTTCGCGCGCTTCATCATCAACGAACGAATGACGCTCGGCTGCGGCATCGAATCGTGCCTTGGTGACTTTAAATTCGCGCTCTGCCCTGTCGGATTCTTCTCTGGCAATCACCCCTTTTTCATAAAGCGCCCGGCGACGATTCATTTCCGCCTGGGCATTTTCCATTTGCGCTTTGGCTTCTTCAACGCCCTGCCAGGCTTCCCGTCGCTCCTGCTGGCGCGCCCCGTTAATGACGCGACGTAACTCGGCTTCTTTTTGTTTGAGTTGAGCCACTGCGGAATCAACTTCGGCTTGATAATCGTCATTGACCAGCACCGCGATGATTTGCCCGCGTTTGACTAAATCGCCCTCTTCGACGCGAACCTCTTGCAACTTGCCGCGAATTTCCGAACTCACCTTGATCTCTTCCGAAATCGGTTCGACGCGACCCGGCGCAGCAACCAGGCTCGTGCCAGTGGCGTCGGTTGCTTTTACCTGAGACAATGCCGATGGCGGTGAACTGCGGACTTTATACATCGTAAACCAACCGGCGATAATGCCGACGATCATCATTATCGAAATTAAAATCCAGTTAGAGCGTTTCATCTCTGTGCCTCAAAATCCGTTTTGGAGCGGCCTCAAACTCCAGCGTTCAGTTCAAGACCGCATCCAAACGGTTAGTTAAAATGTCAGTTCAACGAATACGATTCCGGTTGACCGGACACGGTAAGCAAATTGCCCAGTTGCGCTTGGGATTCGGAAATTTTTCCATCTTCGATATGCGCAACTCGATCACCATATTCCAAAACCCGGTTATCGTGGGTCACAATCACCACCGCGCGACCGCGTTGATGCGCCAAATCCTGAAGCATCTTTATCACCATTCGCCCGCTGGTTGAGTCGAGCGCGGCAGTTGGTTCATCCGCCAGAATGATGTCAGGTTCACCGGCTAAAGCTCTGGCAATTGCCACACGTTGTTTTTGTCCGCCGCTCAAATCCGCCGGATAGGCTTTGTATTTTTCCGAAAGCCCCACCTGTTCCAAAAGTTCTGCGGCGCGAAGCCGGGCTTTTTTTCCGCGAACCCCGTGAAGGTCTAAAGAAATTTCAACATTTTCACCCGCCGTCAGCGTCGGAAAGAGATTGAAGCCCTGAAAAATAAAACCGATGTGGCGCAAACGAATATGGGGAATCAGCCGTTCGCTCAGTCCCGTAACATCCTTTCCTTGAATTTTGATGACCCCGCCGCTTGGACGCAAAATACATCCCATAATGGAAAGTAACGTGGTTTTTCCGCTTCCTGACGGTCCCATCAATAAAACCACTTCGCCGCCTTCGACCTTGAAATTCACATCGGCAAGCGCATGAACAGAGGCAGCGCCCTGTCCATAAACTTTCGATAAGTTTTCTACAGAAATCGCAATCATTATTTCTATCCTTTGAAGACCATCGCCGGGTCGATGCGGGTCACTTTGTTTATCGAAACGATTGAAGCGCCAATGCACATCGCAAAGGTTAAGAAGAACATCAAAACGCTCATCTCGGTCGGCATTTGAATTGATGCGCCGCCGTTTCGACTTAAATTAACCACTAATAAACTGACCGCCATGCCAAACACATATCCGATAAAAGCGCTGATGGATGCCTGTTTAATAATCACGCGATAGATATAACCATTTGACGCGCCCATCGCTTTCAAGGTGCCGAATTCGCGAATGTGATCGATAGTAGTTGCATAAATCGTCTGAGCGACAATGACCACGCCGACAATCAACCCCATTGCCGCAGCGATTAAAATGCCGACGCCCGCGCCGGTATTGAACATCCAGTAAACCTGAGTTTTTCGCGAAAACTCCTGAGTGGTATAAACCTCTATATCTTCGACGCGAGCGGCTATGGCTTTTTTGAGTTGTTGCAAGTCAACTCCCGGATGGGTTTTTACAAAAATATAAGAGGTTTGGTCTTCAGCCAGTCGCGCGTAATTCTGGGCATTTTTAAATGACGTAAACACTCTGGGGTTGGTGGTAAACGACCGCACATCTTTGGTTAAGCCAACCACCCTGGCGCGATGATTATTGATTTCAACACTCTGCCCGAGGTGAGTAATCCCCAGTTTTTGCAGGTACTGTTCATCAACCATTACGGTGTCTTCGGTTTTTAAATCATCCAGTGTGCCGGCGGTGATATTCCAGGGTCCGCCAAGTTTTGAATCAAGCGAAAAGCCGACAATTCCCACGCCTTCTTCTCCACCATCGGTGCGCTTTAAGCGGCTGAATTGAACGATGTATTTTTCTGCGGAAGCGACGCCGTCAATGGCGCGGATTTGATAAAGCTTGCGCTCGGAAAACGGGGCAGGCTGGTCAAAATTGCGAATGCCTTTGGCGGCAATCCAGAGGTCTGCGCCCGAATGATCGATAATATTGGAAGTCGTAGAGGCAAAGCCGACAAATAATCCAAGTTGAACGGTAATCAGTACCACTGCGAAAACTACGCCCGTGAGCGTAACGGTCAAACGCACTTTATCGTGAAACAGATTTCGCCTTGCCAGTGATGGCATATTTCCGACTCCCCGACTTACGGTTTTTTAATACGACCTGTCTATACCACGATTCAACCTGCAAAAAGGTTACAGTGTTTAATCTGTAAACGCTGCTTTGTACGTAAACGCCCTTAAAAAAGTTTACACTGTTAAGTAAAAAAGCAAAAAATTTTAGACCAGCAGACCATCGATTGCGGCATTGATGGTCAGGTCGATCAATTTATCGCGTTTCACCCAGGGAAAATCGCGTTTGGTAATCAATAAAGAGGTGACGCCATGGATAACTGCCCAAAGCATTTGACTGATCGCCTCGACATCGGTTTCGCGCAGGCGATGCTCTTTTACGCAGACTTCAACGGCGCGACAGAGATAACCATAAGTTTCCATCCCTTTGGAACCTTTTCTTAAATAATGCTCTTTGCCAAGGTGGAGTTCGGAGTGATTGATAAACGTGACCTTGTAATGGTTGGGATGCTTCAATCCGAAATCGACATAGGAACGACAACCTTTTCGCAGAGACTCTACAGGGTCCTGGTTTTCCTGAGAAATGGATGCCATTTTTTTGGAGAGTTTGGCAAAGGTTTCATCACAGATGGCGAACAGCAGTTCGGTTTTATCTTTGAAGTATAGATAAATGGTGGTAGGGGAGTATTCTATCTTTTCGGCAATCCGACGCATGGAGACATTTTCGTAACCCTCATTCAAAAACAATTCGCGGGCTGCATCCAGTATGGTCTGGCGCAGTTGTTCCTTTTCACGCTCGCGTCGCGCTCTTGGCCCTGCCCCTTTTGGAATATTTAACGAAGTCATTTTACTTAACGGTGTTAATATAAAGACTGGTCGAGTTGCTGTCAATCTTATTTTCAGTTGCCACATTTCTCTTTCCTTTGTTAGTGTCAGGGCATGATGACGACCCTGCAATTTTTAGGCGCGGCAAAAACCGTAACCGGCTCGAAATACGTGTTAAAGGTCAACGGCACCCGAACCCTGATTGATTGTGGACTATTTCAAGGCTTCAAAGATTTGCGTGAACGCAACTGGAATCCCTTACCCATCAATCCCGAATCGATTAACTGGGTATTGCTTACGCACGCGCACATTGATCACACCGGCTATTTACCGAGACTCGTGCGTGATGGCTTTAAGGGTCCGGTTTATGCGACGCGAGCCACCGAGGCGTTGCTGGAAATCATGCTTCCCGATTCCGCCAAACTTCAGGAAGAAGAAGCCGATTATGCCAATCGCAAAGGCTATTCAAAACACCATCCGGCATTGCCTCTATACACCGAAGCCGATGCCAGAAAAGCCCTGCAGCAGGTTCAAAGCGTCGATTACA
The DNA here is from genome assembly GCA_040754075.1 of Acidobacteriota bacterium. NCBI lineage: Bacteria > Pseudomonadati > Acidobacteriota > Acidobacteriota bacterium. The sequence continues at coordinate 1,400 of JBFMDH010000044.1, read as the reverse complement.
ACGAAACTGTCCGTTTGAATAAATTTATCCATGCGCGATTTGTGTCTGTGGGTCACATCCTCGGCTCATCCTATGTTGAAGTCAATATCGACCACCCGGATCAAGCGCCGATAAAGATTATCTTTTCGGGTGACGTCGGTCGTTATGATGAACCGATTTTAAATGACCCGTCACCGGCTGATGAAGCCGATTATCTGCTGGTTGAATCGACTTACGGAGACCGCATTCACGATCAGACCAATCCCAAAGAAAGACTGGCAGAGATTATCACGGAAACCGCAAAACAGGGCGGCAAAATCATCATTCCGGCTTTTGCTGTCGGGCGAACCCAACTGCTGGTTTATTACCTGCGAGAGTTGGAAGAGGAAGACCGCATACCGATTTTACCGGTGATTGTCGACTCCCCGATGGGGTCAGGCGCAACCCGACTATATATGAAGCACAAAGACGACCATGACCAGGATATGCGCGAAATTCAAAGCGCCGGGCGCAATCCGTTGACCACCAATATTTTTTCGCTGGTCGGCGGTCGCAAAGGTTCAAAGGCGCTCAATGATTTACGCGGTCCGGCGATTATCATTTCGGCATCCGGCATGGCAAACGGCGGTCGCGTCCTGCATCATCTATCGCGTTACTTACCCGACCCGGCAAGCTCTGTGATTTTCGTAGGCTATCAGGCAGCAGGCACACGCGGCAGGCGGTTACAGGATGGCGAGAAGGAAATAAAAATTCATGGTGAGATGGTTCCGGTGCGGGCGCGTATTGAAAGCGTCGGCAGTCTTTCGGCACATGCCGATGCCAACGAACTGCTGCGATGGCTATCGAGTTTTAAACGTCCACCTAAAACGACTTTCATTGTTCACGGCGAAGAAGCCTCAATGAATGCGCTCCGTCAGAAAATCATCACAGAACTGGGTTGGAACGTGGCAATACCGAATTATCTGGATGAAGTCGAATTAACCTGATTTTTAAATACATTTTTTGAGGGTGTCATACCCATAGGTGGTCGTGCCACTCGCATCACCCCTCGTGAGTCTCTATCCGAGCGCGTTGTAAGTGAACGCGACTTGCGGCTCGCTCAAACTCGCATCCGGCGTCTTGGTGAGCAAGCGGTTCATCGTGTCATAGGCATAACTCGTCGTCTTGCCTTTAAAGTCAACTCGTGAAGTGAGATTGCCCACCGCGTTGTAGGAGTAGCTCTCCACTTGTCCAAGCGGCAGCGTTCGCTTCACTCGCCTGCCGAGTTTGTCGTACTCGAACCGCGTCACCCGGTTCAAGGCGTCGGTCTGCGACACTTGATTGCCAAGCTCGTCATAAGCGTAACTGGCATAAGTAGATATTTTCTTGGCAACTTATCAGGCATTGCAAATTTTACACTTAAATTTTTCCTTTCACCTTCT
>JBFMDH010000043.1 GCA_040754075.1 Acidobacteriota bacterium | reverse complement strand
GCTAACATACGGGCTCGAGGCACCAAGGGAGTCCGACCTGATTGACGCTGAGACTTCAAAGAGCATACTCCGACTCGATCCATTTTTCATCGTTGGTTGTGAATCAACCATTCATGACAGCTAACATATTGTTTTCGCCGCCTGCATTTAGTTTCAATTCCACGATGGTTCGATTGATGCCTGCTTTAATTGTATTTAGGGTTTGCAGGGAGTCGATGTTTCAATTCCACGATGGTTCGATTGATGCAACACTTTCTAGCTAGGTTTTGATTGTTCCTCATCTGTTTCAATTCCACGATGGTTCGATTGATGCGTGGTGTGGGGATAGCCGATTTTCTAAATTAAGCCCGTTTCAATTCCACGATGGTTCGATTGATGCTCACAAAAAGTAACAAGTCTAAAAAGGGCGGCAATTTGTTTCAATTCCACGATGGTTCGATTGATGCTCCAAACGATATAAGAGCTGCTGAAATAAATACCAAGTTTCAATTCCACGATGGTTCGATTGATGCGTGATTCGACGCGGTCTTTGTATTGATCTGTAGAAGGTTTCAATTCCACGATGGTTCGATTGATGCAATCCCGGATCGTCAATCTTGATAAATAATCGTTCCTGTTTCAATTCCACGATGGTTCGATTGATGCTTTGTTAGCGATTTGCTAATCGGCTATCTTGAAACATGTTTCAATTCCACGATGGTTCGATTGATGCAAGAACTTGAACACGTTGAAAACATTAAGGCATTATCGTTTCAATTCCACGATGGTTCGATTGATGCAAATCATTTGCGGAAATTGTAACCTTTCAGAATCTAGTTTCAATTCCACGATGGTTCGATTGATGCTCGCGTGTTAGAATTGAAAGTTTTTACCCAAAAATTAGTTTCAATTCCACGATGGTTCGATTGATGCGTAACGGAAATCGAAAATGCAATCGGCGGCAAGACTGTTTCAATTCCACGATGGTTCGATTGATGCTGATTTTCATCCTAAGCTTCAATATTTTCAAAAAACGTTTCAATTCCACGATGGTTCGATTGATGCCTTGATGAGGGTGATTCCAATTTCGCGCCATCCGCAGTTTCAATTCCACGATGGTTCGATTGATGCTACATGTGTGAATCTAACACAGCTTTCTTGGTTCAAGTTTCAATTCCACGATGGTTCGATTGATGCCGCATACCTTGCACTATCAGGGTTACTTCCTCCCTCGTTTCAATTCCACGATGGTTCGATTGATGCTTCATAATTTACAAACTATATGGAGGCTTAAAATTAGTTTCAATTCCACGATGGTTCGATTGATGCTGCTGTTGCAAAGGCTTCCTTGAACATTCGTGAAGGGTTTCAATTCCACGATGGTTCGATTGATGCACTATATGGGGAAACCAAGTTAAAAAAAGAATCATTGGTTTCAATTCCACGATGGTTCGATTGATGCTAAAAGAAAAGAAAAAACTTTTCCGCGTAGTTTTATGTTTCAATTCCACGATGGTTCGATTGATGCTCGAAATCACCCGCAAAAATTAATTTGCGTGCCACACTTGTTTCAATTCCACGATGGTTCGATTGATGCTAGCGCAATCACAATACTGGATAGAGGATTAACTGTGTTTCAATTCCACGATGGTTCGATTGATGCTAACACAGAATCTGGAATTAAATGATAAATAGAGTGCGTTTCAATTCCACGATGGTTCGATTGATGCAGGAATACTGAGGATTCGTAAGAATCTTACAATCAGGTTTCAATTCCACGATGGTTCGATTGATGCACGTCCAAACTCGAAATTGTAAGAGGGTTAAATGCGTTTCAATTCCACGATGGTTCGATTGATGCAGGCGAACGTGAAATGGCGATTATGCAAACGAAAAAAGTTTCAATTCCACGATGGTTCGATTGATGCTCATCGTCTATGAAAGTTCCTATAACCGCTATCCGCAGTTTCAATTCCACGATGGTTCGATTGATGCGGTGCGCTATGGCTACCTGCCGACGTTTTCAAACACGTTTCAATTCCACGATGGTTCGATTGATGCCGGCGGTCAATCAGTTGCTCAGTGATTGCCAGCTTGAGTTTCAATTCCACGATGGTTCGATTGATGCACGATCCGCGACCAGGAACGCGAAGCCTCGATGGGCACGTTTCAATTCCACGATGGTTCGATTGATGCGCGATGCGGTGATGCGCGAACTTGACCGCTTGAATGTGTTTCAATTCCACGATGGTTCGATTGATGCCTTACGGCGCAGCAGGAGCGACAACGATTACCAATGGTTTCAATTCCACGATGGTTCGATTGATGCTTGCATACACATATGGCACACGCATTGCTATACATATGTTTCAATTCCACGATGGTTCGATTGATGCTAGGTATTCTACTTTAAACCTATGAGGTGATTATAAGTTTCAATTCCACGATGGTTCGATTGATGCGCCTCGACTTTCAAAACCACGTAGTCGAACCGGGTTTGTTTCAATTCCACGATGGTTCGATTGATGCTCCTATGCCAAAACTTCCCCATACAGCAGGTAAGCATGTTTCAATTCCACGATGGTTCGATTGATGCTTCTTTCGTTTTTGGTTTTGGTATCAAACAGACTCTGTTTCAATTCCACGATGGTTCGATTGATGCTAAGAGTCCGTGAATCACAGGCTTGTATGCTTTCTTGTTTCAATTCCACGATGGTTCGATTGATGCTTATCTTTTTCTTTTTGGGCGTCGTGGTCGGTTATAGTTTCAATTCCACGATGGTTCGATTGATGCTCAATCAAGTTGCTCCTGATGAAATTAAGATGACGCGTTTCAATTCCACGATGGTTCGATTGATGCTGACCACATTTTCCCAAAATCCTTGATTGAAAAAACGTTTCAATTCCACGATGGTTCGATTGATGCGGTTTCCGCCTTTGCGAACTCCTTTTGTTGTGCCTTGTTTCAATTCCACGATGGTTCGATTGATGCAAAATTCGCAAAATGCCGAGTGGGTTCACTTACTATGTTTCAATTCCACGATGGTTCGATTGATGCTCCAGATATTTTACTGGAATTTCAGCCTGAAATATTGTTTCAATTCCACGATGGTTCGATTGATGCAAAAAGGCTATGTCGATAGCTGGCATACAACTGCAAAGTTTCAATTCCACGATGGTTCGATTGATGCTCGATGAAGTGTTACCGCGCCCGATCACCAACCGCGCGTTTCAATTCCACGATGGTTCGATTGATGCCCGCAAAATTCGATTTGTGAACCTTTGCCGATCTTTGTTTCAATTCCACGATGGTTCGATTGATGCGTGAATAAAAGCGCGAATGTTGCGAAACTTACCGAATGTTTCAATTCCACGATGGTTCGATTGATGCCGGGAACTCTTCCAACATCTGACAAAACCGAATGGCGGTTTCAATTCCACGATGGTTCGATTGATGCAACACCGGGCATTCTAACTTTTCTGCGAATGTTACGTTTCAATTCCACGATGGTTCGATTGATGCAAAATTCTCGAAAGAAAAACCCGACTGCAAAACAGTGTTTCAATTCCACGATGGTTCGATTGATGCAACATCGGGCTGATCCTCATCGCGCTGGTGATTATTTGTTTCAATTCCACGATGGTTCGATTGATGCACCAATGGGGTTATCACGCCCAGCGGCTTGTTCTTCATGTTTCAATTCCACGATGGTTCGATTGATGCTGAGCGTTTCCGAATAAAAGTACCCGCCCTGATCCGTTTCAATTCCACGATGGTTCGATTGATGCTCACCTGTTCTCAGTGTGCCGTCCGAATATTTTACAGTTTCAATTCCACGATGGTTCGATTGATGCGGTTTGCACAAAAAGCAGCAGCCAGATGAAAAAAAAGTTTCAATTCCACGATGGTTCGATTGATGCCCGGTTCGACTACGTGGTTTTGAAAGTCGAGACAAGGTTTCAATTCCACGATGGTTCGATTGATGCCCCGCTTTTCGTTTTAATTCTATCATTATTGGTTTGTTTCAATTCCACGATGGTTCGATTGATGCTAATGCAGACCTTTCTATAGGACAATTATTTCTTTCGTTTCAATTCCACGATGGTTCGATTGATGCTCGGAAAACACCTTATAGAGGTAGACTTCTTTTACGTTTCAATTCCACGATGGTTCGATTGATGCTATGAAGCGATGACCTTGACCGAAGCCAATGAGTTATGTTTCAATTCCACGATGGTTCGATTGATGCGCAGACCTGAAAAAATTAACTGAAAGCTGGATCACTGGTTTCAATTCCACGATGGTTCGATTGATGCCCGATATTTTTATCTACCCGGATTAATTATGTCAACAGTTACGGCGGCTTTTGATGGGGTTTTAGTGAATTTTTATCGTCGGGCTACGATGATGCGAAAAATGCCGGACCTCGACGACCGGCAAAACGTGTTTTGCATTCATTGAGTTATTTCAACCGGCGGGCGCAGGTTGCCGGATTTGCCGCTTGCAAAACGGCAATTAATCGTCGGGCGACGACCATAGAAGTAACCTTGTCCTTACTTCACAAGACATTACCGGTTTCGGCGCGTTCGCTTCCTAACACCTCTTTATTTAACCAGCGTTGCTCACGCGCCGTGTAAATCAACACCGAATCGCCGTCATCGATGATGCGCTGTAATCCGAGCTTTACCGCTTCGATTTGCGAATCGGTGAGTTCCCCTTCAAATACCGAATTCTGCACCCAGTGCAGATAGCGTTTCAAAAATTTATGGACGCGATTGACGCGCTTAACCTCTATATCATAAACAATCAGCAGGTACATGGCTTAATCCTCGCAAACCTTACGGCAATAAACTGCGCGGCAATCGCCGCTGGCGCTTGGCGATTCATTAGCATCCCCGAACCCTTAGAGCCATAAAATCCGGGAATGAAAATCGCCGCTTCATTATTGATGCCCTCCCCTCTCGCAAACCCTACAACCATAAAATCGCCGCCTGACCAAAGCCTCGATGACGCCAGGTGTCACCACCACGCGCAAAAGCCTTTGTAAGGCTCGTCGTTGGTTAAGTGCTTGACCAGTTTGTAACATTCCAGGCGAATCAGGCGTTCGTAGCTGACGTGACGTTTCAAGCGGCGATGTTCGATGGTTTTTTGCAAGCGGTTATCCCATTCCTGCAAAATCAGCTTGCGACCCGAATCTTTCAAATAACAGCAATTCAAATCCTGCGCGAAATCGCGTTCGTGCAATTGTCGTTGATTGATCAATTTAAAAATCAACCGGTCGGCAAGCAGCGGTTTGAAAACTTCGGCAAGGTCTAAGGCGAGCGAAAATCGCCGCGCCCCCGGTTCGTGCAAAAAGCTGATGGTCGGGTCGAGTTGGGTGCGGTAGATTTGCGACAGCACCGCCGTATAGACCAAGCCATTGGTAAATGAAATCAAGGCATTGACGGGATTGTCGGGCGGACGCCGGGCGCGTTTGGTGAATTCGACGCGGTCGCGCAAAATTTTCGCGAACCCCTGATAGTAAGCGTGCCGCGCGCGCCCTTCGCAAGCCATCAATTCGCCAATCGATTTCACTTCGGGAAGCCGCAGCGATTCAAGCTGCACGCCTTCGGTTTCCGCCTGCAAATCAATGCCGCGCGCCCCGTAATAACGCAGATTGCGGGTGATGTTATGCAGCGCGGCGGCGATGAATTCGCGGGCGATAGCCAGCCGCAGACGCCGGTTGGAGTAGTGGCGCACCTGGCGAACGATCATATACCCGGCTTGCAGATAATCGCGCGGGTAAAAACTGCCCGCATAAAAGCCGTAATAGTTAAAGAAATGCACCGGCACATGATGCTGCGATAAAAAGACCAGCACTCTGGCATTCAAATCGAGTTCGCGAAAGACCCAGATGGACTCGACATCTTCAACGGGAATGACCCGCCGGTCGTTCACTTTTACGGACGCTTCAGACCGTGTGTCAAGCAGGGTTGCCTCATCCATAGCCGGCGGCTCCAACGCCAGTTCGCCCAGGTCGTCAGCCGAAAGCGATGGAGCACCTGCGGCTTGCGTAAGCGCCGCGTCCGGGGCTTCAAGGGGTGACGGCGGGGCGAACGACCCGGAGGCGTCGGCTGTGGGCGCAGACGGTTCATCATCGGAATAGAAAACTTCTTCGACACCGGCGAGGGGTTCGCAAGGGGCATCTTTTTCAGGCGACGGCTCAAAAACCAGGGTATTGTCTTTGCGGCGCAGACTGCCCGAACGTGTCAAAAAATAGTTTCGCGGCATAACAGACATCTCCTTTCAGAAGGATTCAGGACGCCGCGCGCCGAAACCGTAAGGTTTGGCGTTTGGCAATCGGCATCGTGAAAGTTGACCTTGAACCCGCGCGCGACCTCGCTTACCGCTTGCTCGTTGCGCAATCGGCATCGTGAAAGTTGACCGGCAGATGTTGGCTGTAGAGAAACTCAGACGCTTGAGTATTCTCCAACCTGCCGATTGCCAGGCTCATCCCAACAGAGTTCCGCATAGCTAACGCGAAGGGGCGATGAAATGGGTACGCCGTCGCCGCTCATCCCCAACACAGTTCCGCATAGCTGCACGAGCGGCAAATCTTCATCCACTTCACTTCGGGCGGGCGTTTGCCGTCCGTGATGCGTTGCATGTCGTCGAGCGCCGCTTTGACCCTGGCTTCATTTTCGGGCGTCAGTTCGACCGGGTGTTTGCGGCGCAGTTTGGGATAATCGATTTCGCCGCGCAGATTTTCCACGCCTTTGAGTTTGAGGTAATAGAGATAGTAGAGCAATTGCATCTCATGCGCGGTTTCCATCTTATCCGTGAGTTTGGTTTCGTGAATGATGCCGTCTTCCTGCCAGTCAATGACGATTTTATTGTCAATCTCGAGTTCTTTCTTTTTACGGGCATAAGCGGTTTCGTGAACCAGCTTGCCGATTTTGACGCGCTCGTTGCCCTGCTCCATCTGCACGCCATGCGTAAACCACCAGAGTTTTTTATGGCAGATGAAGTAGTAACCGAGTTCCGTGCCGGTAAAGACGGGTAATGCGGTCATATCCTTTCGCTCATAGTTTCGGCTCTATTTTCAACCGATGAACTGTCGCCTACGCATTTAATGGTTCCGGCGAAAACCGCTGCGCAGTTTCCAATCACTTTTGCAGCAGCCAATCCGTGAAATCAATTTATGCTTTCTGTGGATCAATAAAACTTCATTGCCAATGGTCTATGAATTTCATTCATCCCGAACATTATTCAACAACTATCTCTAAATGATGCAGCCGGCATTGGGTTTCAATTTAATGCCTTTTTCAAACGAATAGTCGTGCAGACTTTGAAGTTTGCGAATTTTAAAAACCTCTTTACTCTCATAAGCAGGCGCAAACGTCTCATCTTTGACGCGAAACGTAACGATTCGCGCCGACATCTTTCGCAGTTGCGTCTCTATCTGAATGCGTTTTTGTATTGCTTCTTCAAAGTTTCGCGTGAATTGAACTTCGGACAGGTTCTGCAATTCTTCAAACATTTGGTCATGCGGGTCTTCAGGGATATAGTAGCGAAACTCCTGCCCGAAATATTGTTCGTCAATCAGTTTGAACTTACCGAGCTGTTCAAACGCGGCTTTATTGATCGCTTTAACGAGATTCAAAACGCCTTCTCTGTCTCCGTCTTTGCAGTTTGATTGTTTATGAATTCCGAACTCCAGGTATTCGCCGATTTCCGTTTGAAAAAAGCGTTTTTGTATCTCGAAAAGTTCTGATTCAGTGATCAGATCAGCCAATTCCTTGCGACAAAATTTTAAAAACGCCTTTGCCTCATCACGATAAATCAATTCCGATGAAAATTTCCCGTTGGCTTTCTGTAGGGCAAAAAAGAAGACGTCACCAAAGTTCAGCCGCCCGTTGCGATTACAGCGCCCGGCAGATTGAATTAAACTTGGAAGCGGACAGAAATCCCTATAAACCGTGGGAAAATCAATATCAACGCCGGCTTCGATCAGTTGCGTGGAAATCAAAATAACTTTTTCTTTGCGCTGAAGTCGCTTCTGGCAATGCTCAATCTTTTTACGGCGGTCTTCAAGCGTAAAATGGGTGTTTAGCAAAACGTATTCATCTGTACCATAACCTTCCGAAAGCAGCGCATATAAATCTTTAGTGTCATCAATCGTATTGAGAATCACCAGAGAAGAGTCGTGGCGATTTTCGATATGTCGCGCTAAATCAGAAATTTTGAAATCCGTCTGTAAAAGGCGTATCACGCGATAGCGATTGAAAATCTGCTCACGGAAATACTTTGGCGCGTTCAATAATTCATCCGGTTTTTGATAATTTAAAAACAGCTTTTTGCCTTCGATTTCGGCGGAAGGAAAATCGAGATGCGGCATGGTCGCCGTTGAAATTATCGCGTAAGAATCGAATTGCCGGCAAAATTCGTCTAATAGTGCAGTGAAAAATGAATAAAGGCGATAGGGCAAAGCTTGAATTTCATCAATCAAAAACACGGTTTTCGAGAAACTGGGCAGTCGTAAGAGGATGGCGTTTCGATTGCTCAGAAGGGCTTCAAAAACCTGCACAAAGGTCGTAATGATAAATGGATGATCAAAAGTGGTTTCGGTAAAACTTTCCTGTAAAAGTTTCTTTACATTCTCATCGGTTTGTTCATCATCAAGTTTTTTCTGTAATTCCTGAATCGCCTGATTTTCAGCCCGTGAATCAATTCGCAAAACATTGCCATCAAATATTTCCCGACATATGCCTTCAACCTGCTCGGTGATCGAAAGAAAGGGCAAGCTGTAAATCACGCTCAGATTTTTATCGATTGCTAAAATCTCTTTTGCCAATGCCAGAAGCATCATAGTTTTCCCTGCGCCGGTTGGTGCAGAAAGCGTGAACACCCGTTTATTTTCCGGCAATTTTTCACGCAGGCGCTCTACAGACTCCAGACGCATTGCGGTTCGCAAATTGTTGAGCGGGTTTTTCTCGCCGAAGGAATTTAACTTTTCAGTGATTTTAGTTGCGAAATTTGCTTCAAAATAACTTTCGCGTAAATTCTGGCGATTGTAATTTTCATTATCGCCTGCATCGCGTTTATCGGCTTCGAGCAAACACGCAAAGCAAAATTGCGTTTCGAGGAAAAAGTTGAGCGGTTGTTTGTTGCGGTCTTCAATAACCCTGGCTTTGAATAATTCTCTTTGAAAGCTTTCTGAAATACTCAACTCAAATTTTTCATGAGGTTCGAGCAACTGTAAAAAATCCGAAACCGGCAAATCCGAATGTCTGCTCAAAAAATCCGCTAACCGTCTGGTTTCGTCCGGGTTGAATAATCCATCTTCAAAATCAGGTAAATTGCCGTGATGTCGCGCAATCATTGTCAGAAGACTGAAACATTGTTCGTTTCGATTTACCCAGGATAAAACCTTTTCGCGATTATTCTGGCAGAAATTCCAAAATACATAAGCCGAAAGATATGCATGTGATGAATATCCATTGACCGACTCGCCCCTCAATTTAGCTTGAAAATACGGATTGGTTTTTCCCAAATCGTGAAAGAGCGCGGCAATTTCAGCGAGTTTCAAATTGAGCGAGGTCGGCAGATTGGCGGTTCGATATTTCACCTTTGCCACAACACCGCTCAAGTGTTTTTGCAAAGGTTTTCCGGGATGTGAATCGAAAGCAGTGGTTAAATCAATGTCCATTGTGAACCGTCTGTGAATTCATAAAATTCCCCGTTTGCAAAAACTTCGCGGTTTTCCGACGGGTAAAGAACCTTTTCGTATCGGTCTGGCAAATTCCAGAAATCATCATTCTGAAAGGTTGGAATCTTCTCTACCCCAACCCGAAAGGTATTCGCACGGAGCATTTTTACAACATCAATCTGCTGCTCTTTGATAAATCCTTTCGTGGAAAAGCTGCCGTTTTTAACGTGAAACTCACCAAGGGAAATAGTCTCAATTTCTGCGGGACAATTATGCAAACCCAGAACGGGCGTATAGTGCGCTTCATTTTGCCGGATTGCGGAAACGAAATCGTCAAAAATGGTTGCTGAATTTTCCCCCTTCAAAGCCAATGCGATGGTGTTTTCGGGGTTTTTCAAAAACTCCATTTGCTTGGGAGCTTTCTGCATCAAATCCACAACGTAGCGCAACGTGAACGCCCAGGACTCTTTCTTGACAACATTTTTCACACAAACGCCATAAAGCAAATCTTCGGAAAGTTGCGGAAAGAGAGTTTTCATTTCATCGCGTTCCTTCCCCAACACCGCGCCTATTAAACCGATCAATGCCGTCTTGGTAATAAAATCGTGAGTCAACGGATTGTTGTTGGTTTCGGGTTTGCGAAAATGCCCCCAGTTTCCTTTTAAATTAAATATGACGCCTTTCATCGCACGATTTCCTCATATTGACTGAGCAAGAGTTTGCCCTCGTAATCGATCAAGCCGAACTGAACCTGACTCAAAAAGCCCTGCCTGCCTAACACATTACGCTTGATACTTTCTTCAGCAATAAAATAAAGCCAAACACACTGCTCGATATCCAGAACCGATAAAGTTAATTCGTGTCCAAAAGCAAGGAAAGTTCCGGTTGCCGTACTTACCGACAGCGGTTGACCGCTTTCAATCACAATGCCAAGTTGGTCGGCATATTTGCGCTCAAAAAAACAATGCGTTGAACCCGTATCAATTTTGGCAAAAAGCGAAACTTTTTTATCGTCGGAGAAAAGTTTGACCGGAACGGTTATACCGGTTTGACGTGTGTCAAATTCATAAACCTTCAGGAATTCGATGATTACTGACACCCTTCCCAACCTCCCAAATAAGCCTCCGCCTCTTCTCTAACCTCATTGACAAAAGGAATTTCAATCCCTTTTGCGATGGCTTCATGGTAAACTTTGACGGCATCTTCGCCGGAACTGATAAGCCTGTCGCCATCCAGACAAACCCACTTTCCGAGATATTCATCACGATTTTCCCGTATCCATTTCATTGCCAGGTTGAATTTCCTGACCTCTTCTTCAACTTCTGGGGGTTTGCCGTTGCTTTCGCTATTTTGCGATTCTTTTTCACGAACCCATTCGCCCAGTTTATGAATCTCTTCGGGCGATAAACGGCTTGCGGCTTCGATAATTTGTTCAAGCGTGGTTTGCATCGTTGTCACCTCACAGGCTCATCTTAACAAACTTTGGCATCTCCTTGAGACGATTTTCGATTTCCGCTTTTTCGGTATAGAACTTTACCGTCGATACCTTTTCGCTCTCGGAAACTTCATGTAACGCAGAAAAATCAAGCGTGTAGTCGTCAGAATTGCGAATCTGCTCATCGCGTTTTTCCGAAACCAGTTTGATCAATCGGTCTACGCCGTAAAGTTTTTTATTCGGCCCGGAATAAACGATTTGAATCAGCAACAGCGAATTTTGATTCGACTTGGTGCGCGTATTCGCGTTGTTGACGCTTTCCCACAAAGCTTTGAACATTGCGGAAATATCTTCTTCCGTCAAGCCGGTATGTTTCGCGGAATAGGGATTGATCCAACCATGAATTTGGTTCAGTGAATAAGGAACCACCGTCGTTGTGCCGATTGCTCCGCGAGATTTATCTTCGCTGGATGAAAAGACCGAAGTGTTCTGGTGAATTCGCAAATCGCTTGCATTCAGTGAAGGATTCAGCAAAGCAAATTGAACGGCTCCCGTGAGATTCACGGCATCACCTTCTTCGGTCGAAATTCCGCCGAATAAACGCACATCAATACATTTCTGCAAAATTTTGAGCGCATCGAATTCGGTTTTGCCTTTCTTACCTTCGCGCAAAACTGAGGGGTCATCCTTGAATTTGCTCTTTAAACTCAACATTCTCAGAGCCGCGCCTGAACCTTTAACGCCTTCACCCAGCTGTGATTTGTCATTGATGACATAAACGTCTTTACCATTTTCCACAAAATAATCGCGGATAAAGCGTTTGATGCGAACATCACTGATTAAAACCTTCTTGGTTTCGTCATCATAGCGTTGCTCGCCTGTGAACGGATCGCCGTTTGGCATTGAATAGGTGCTTTCGTAAAGAAACAATATTTCAGATTTGTTGATCATCGATTTTCTCCTTCAACTACGGATGTGTCAGGCCTTTCAAATTTCGCGAAATAGCCTTCAAAAAAGCCGAAGGCGCAATATTCGCGGTGGTACTCTTTGTTCTCCATGTCGCTCAAAATTTTTGCAAGTTCGATGTATTTTTCCTTCAAACTCGGATAAGTTCTTTCGTGAATTGCCAGTTTTTGATTGATAAAATTCGCAAAAGCGACCAAGCCTTGCTTATCGGATATTCGCCTGGAAAGCAGTCCGACATAGTTTTTTTCAAATGATTTGATTTCCCAGGAAACCGGTTGCGCGAGTTGTCCAAGCAGTTTTCCTGCCGCATAACTCTTTGAAGTTCTCATATCTTCCATATCCTTTTCTCCATGGTTATTTCGTAATCTGACCAGAAATTCATAATTAAATTTCAGCAGGTTAAAATCGCCTTTCTCCTGCCTGATGTTGTACTCGGTTTTCTCTATAAACGCCGGAAGCAGAACCGCGTCTTTGTAGTAATTTCCTGAATAAATTTGCGGTAATACTTTGAGCAAATGACTTTGATATTTTTTCTTGTCCTTTGTCACATCACCGAGGATATTCAGGAAAGACATTTTGATACTCAAGGGTTTGATTTTGTCATTTTTGCCGAGCAACTTTTCGCGCTCCTGTTCCACCTTAAAGCGAATGTCCTTCGCTTGATTTGCAAGTTCCGCCAATAAACTGCGTTGTATTCCAGCCAGTTCAATCATATCTACATCAGGCGAAGTCATTCCGCCCGCTTTGCTGAATACAAAATCAAATTCGACAATTTCATCCGATACACTTTCATCAATCACAGGCGTAAATAAAGCATCTAACCCATCCTCGTTTTCTGGTTTGTTTTGTTCAACCAGTTTTTCTTCTGCACCCAATTCATCTTTAAATTTTCGACGTTCAAAAAATTCTTCAATATGAGTTGCTTCAATATTTTTACCTTTTGGCAAGATAATGATCTTAATATCGCGTTCGGAAATGACCGCTTTCGTTGAATAATTGATGGCGTAAATCAAATCCAAAACTTCGTCTTCCGATTGAAATGTTCGCGTTTTGTAGATATTTGAAGCCGAAAAATTCGGAAATGGTAAATTTTTTTCAGGTGAAGCAAGCGTCTTATACAAGCTTTTCCGCAACACTATGGCACCGCTTTGTTTTTCGCCAATAAATTCCTGTAAAAATTTTTTATTGATGGCTTTCAATTCATCTTCAAATTCATACCAATGTTTTTTTTCGCCACGAAAATCGAAATGGAGATAACAGAATCTTTCCAGCCCATATTCTTTCAAAAGGTTCTCAATAGGTTCTCGATTTGCTGCAAAGGATTTACGGAATTTCTCAATCTCTGTGCCATTAAAAGTTTTTGCGTCTTCAATGCCCCGCACGAACGAACTCAACCCGAAAGCGTTTTTAACTTCAGGATTTTCCATTCGATAATAACCCTGCTCTTTGCCTTTTTTATCAATGCCGTAAGAAATATCACCCCAGATATATTTCATTAAACTATCAGCGTCAGAAGATTTATAAGCGAGATAATAGAAATGCCGAATAACATTTTCGTTATGAAAGTCTGTATCCAGATTGGCGAAATCAAATGTAAAATCTTCGCGCACAGGCAAAACAAGATAAACCACATCGGTTTTCTTATCTTTTTTCGGCGCAGGCTTGATGTAGCGGTGATGACGCAAACGCCTGGATTCTCGCAACGTTTTCCCAATTTGCAAAAGCGTATCAAGCATTTTTGAAATTCTCCTTATAATCGTTCACAACCGATTCCCATTCCAATCATTGAGACTCATGCCAACCGCACAAATGATTGAATTTCGCCAAGCGACATCTTACAAAATGATTCATCACTTATAGCGTTCGGCAACCTTGCCGGACTATCTCAGGGACAAACTTCAGCCAGTCCGAAGCCCATCGAATTGCGGCTGCCGAAGCCCGCTTCGTAGCCGAGTTTGATGAGTTCAAGGCTGCCTTCGACGCTAAACGGCGCAAGCCAGCCGCGCACCTTAATGGCTTCGCGCCCTTCACCGTTTATCTCAACTAAGGACGACACCCGTTTGCCGCGCCGCATCTGCTCTTTGACATACTCGCCGTCCCACGTCCAGCGAAAGCGCCTATCCTCAGGCGCGCGTCCGTGCAGCGCCTCATATTTGCGCAGCAGGTTGCGTTGCATCACCTCAGACCAATTCTCTTCAATCGTTAAAAATCGCACGCGGCCTTCTGCGTCTCTGAGCGATTCGGTTATCGGCGACAGAGCGCGCATTTTCAGGCGCTCGGTAAATCGCGGTTCCGGCAACGACTCGGCTTCTGCCAACACGAATTCCGTCCGGGCGATTTTGAACCTCGCGCTTTGAAAAAGTCCCGATACGAAATGCTCAATGAACGCGGCGACCGGCGAACTCACCGTCCATTCAACTTCGGGCGACTGCAAATGCAATTCGTCACCGACGCGGCGACGATGCAAGGGGTTCAATCTGGAAAAGGCGAAAAGCTTGAATTTTCTGCCGTTTTCCGCCATAAACCCGGCTTCGTGCAGCTCGGTCGCAAAGGCGCTCGACGATTGCCCGACGATTTTATAAATCAAGGAAGCTGCCTGATGATTGCTGTTTAAGGGCAAACGAGCGCCCACACCTAAAGCTTTCAGTTTTAATCTGACCCGCAATTGATTTCTCCCCAAATGATGAACTGTCAGTGCCTGATGCAACCAATGACGTAAACCGGCAAAAAAACGATGCAAAATTTGCTTGAATATTTTTTGAGAAGGTTGGTGTATAACATTTTTAACGCAATCCGGGTAATCAGCGCAGGTAGGTTTGCCGGGTGTGGGTTAAAAATGGCGTGCAAAAAAATGAATGCGCCGCTCAAGCGCCATCAAGCGATAATCAGCCTGCTTAAACCGCTCTTCCAACATCCGTTTGACCCGAAGTCGGTTTGGAATTCAACGCTTACTTTTATTCGTTTGGGGGACTTGATAAGCTCTGAAGGCTTGGAGTTAATGAAGCAGCAAAATTGTCCTGAAAGTAAATTGGTTTCGGGCGAGTTTATATTGTGATTGTCGAGTGGCACGCGGTCACCAGCAAACCGGGTTCAAGCAAATTGCCGTTTACCATTTGGCTGAGGAACCGCGATTTCGGATGGAGTTTATTTCTATGTGCAGAAACATCAAACCGTTATTTAACTTTGAGCCGCTGGTGACGGATGAAGAGATTCGCGCCGCCGCATTGCAATACGTGAGAAAAATCAGCGGTTTCAATAAACCATCGAAAACCAACGAAGCGGCGTTCTTAGCTGCGGTTGACGAAATCGCTGCCGTATCTCGAAAGTTATTGGACACGCTTGCCACCAACGCGCCTCCAAGAAATCGTGAACAGGAAATTGACAAAGCCCGCGAACGCAATGCCAGGCGATTTGCCGTTAAACCGCTTTCATCGGCAAACCGATAGCTGCATCTTGAGCCGCAACGGTCTTTGACTTCGCCGCTCTATCCATCCAAACCCAAAGCGAGATTTCCCTTCACAAACCGTCAAAGACCTCGCCGGTCGCTACGCGCAACTCACTCATATCGCAAGATGGCATGAGATAAGGTGGGAGGCTCAGTTCACATCGAAAGGTGGGAGGTTCGTCTTATATCGAAAGGTGGGAGGCGCGGCTCACATCGCGCCACTCAGTTTGATGGTTGCAGCACCCAACACATGACGACTTTTACGCTCCTGCACAAAAACCAGCGCCTTGAGGTTTTGCAGGTTCCAGTCTTTATTCAAATCCACTTTCGTTTCGCCATTAAACTTGCCGTCTTCGATGTCACCAATTTTTTTGAGCCTGCGGGCAACTGCCGAATGCCGGAGTTCGCGACCGGCGTTTTCACCGCGCGAGACATTGCTTTGTAAATCGCTTTCGCTAATCGCCAATATCACCTCGGCGCTATCGCCGCTGGCAATCAATGGGACCTCGTCCACCTGAACCCGGAGCCTGAGCGATTTCGCGGCGGCGTCCATGACCTCTAAACCGATAGCCGCTTTCGGTAAACGCGAAGCCCTGGCAATTTCTTCGAGAGCGGTTTCGCGGCGGTTGCCGATGACTTCCACGCGACCATCAATCACCAGTTGCGGCGTATAGATATCTTTGAGTTTAAGCACCCGCGCATAATCAAGCTGCCGCTCGGTGAATCCGGCTGCCGAAAACCGGTCTTTCCAACCCAGACGGTTCCAGTAATCGACGTGTTCGCTGAGAATCAAAATCTGTGCGCCGCCCACCGGTTGGGTCTGTTCAAACTCGGTCAATAAGATATCCGCCGATGGACACGTAGAGCAGCCTT
Organism: Acidobacteriota bacterium; assembly: GCA_040754075.1. Lineage (NCBI taxonomy): Bacteria > Pseudomonadati > Acidobacteriota > Acidobacteriota bacterium. The sequence goes on along the minus strand of JBFMDH010000043.1, from coordinate 39,436 downwards.
CCGAAGTAAACAGTTCGACCAGCACAGCAGGTTGCGCCGTTGGTTTTTGCCTGCGAATTACGGCGCTCGCGTCAGGCGCATTCCACAATAAGGTCGCGAGCAATAACATCATCAACGGCATCGCTGCAAATCGGCGCACCGCCAGAGCAATCGGCAAGCCTACACAAAACATATGAATCAACATTCCGGTAGCGACGCCGACCATCGTATAGGTCATGTTGGAAAACGCCAGCCGCAAAACAACGAAATACATAAACAGATAAACCGCGATGCCATATGAAAATCCGCTGAGGATGGGCGACGATACCAAAAAAGATAATTTGCGACTCGCGAAGTAATAGATGGTGGCGGCAACAAAGGCAATCAGGAAATGCAGGAAAAGCCCAAGCAAAGCCGTCGTCCAGCCGCCTTTGTAAGCGTCTACGCCAAGCAATCCGCTGGCGACCGATTGCAATACCCATTGCGGGCTGCGTCCACTTCGCAAACCACTGTTGATGCAGGCAGCAGTAATATCCAGGATTCCGGCTAACAGTCCGCCCCAGAGAATCGGTTGAAAGGTTATCAGTTTTTCCGGTGCAAGGGTCGCAGATTCTACGCTCATTCGCTCTCTCCTTTTTGCGTCGTTGGGTGTTGCGGTCGAATTACTTGAGAAACTTCTGTGCGTCTGGGTTTCGGTTGAAGTAACGATTATAGAAATGCATCAGTTCAAACGTCGCTCACAGAAAGCCGCAAAAGAGCAGATTTGGACAACTAAACCGGAATGCAGAAGGTTGGTACACGACACATTGAGAAAAAGCCCGGTTTATCGGCATTTTTTCAACATCGAGTCAATCCATCTCCGGCATCTCGGTTTAGCTGTGACCGGTTGATTGACCGGGGTGAAAAGATTGGTGGAAGCAATTATCGGCGAAGGGCTTTTGGGGATACGCCGAGCAGCCGCCGCATATGACGCGCCAGATGGCTTTGATGAGCAAACCCGGTTTCAAAAGCAATCTGGCTGATCGACAGCTTGCCATCCGTAAGCAAGGTTTTGGCGCGCTCGACCCGTCGTCTGATCAGATATTGATGGGCGGTTAAACCGACCGATTCGCGAAACAGGTTTTTGAAATGCGAAACGCTGAGACCGGCAATCTCTGCCAACTCGCGAAGCGATAAATCCGCACTGAGATGGTCTTCGATATAGGCAAGCACCTGTCGCAACTTGCGCTCCGGCAAACGACCATTGTATTTCTGCTGGGGAAGCGTCATCGAGCTATAATAACGCAGAAGCCTGGTGGCGACGGAAACCGCCAGGCTATCGAAGTACAATTGCCCGCACGGATAGCCGCTTTCCATTTCGGCTTTCAAAACCAGTCCGATATTTTCCAGTTGCTGGTCGCGCAGTTGAAAACGGTTTTGAATCTCCAGGCGAGCCGGGTCAATAGCAAACTCTTCGGCTACTGTCTGTATCAATTCCGGCGACAAACTCATAATAAACGCCGTATCTTTTTCTTTAATCTCCCAGAGGCTCGGCGTGTTTGCAGGGATGATGTCTATATCACCATGCACGGCTAAGCCGCGATGATTGTAGCCCCCTCGGCGACAGGCAAGCTGAACCGGTTGCCCGATATGCATGGAAACGATGGTGTTTGTCAATCCCGGAACTTCGATTAAACCGGGCGGGTCAGAGAGCAACCTTAACCGCATGTGGTTTTCTTGAATGCTTCGCGAAACCATAATCTCAGAGGCATTGATTGAAGCCTGTGCCTCAGAAATCGGCGTCGGTAATTTGGTTTTGATTACGGCTGCCATTGATTAAAAATGTTCTCACTTCTCTTGATGATGAACAAGCGCCGGCGCGGGTCTTGCAAGGCTTTTCATAAATTTAAAGCAACTGACTTTACCAGTAAAACTGAATATCCTTGATTGAACGCCCGTTATCCTTGTCGCTACGCGGTTATCTGTGTTGTCTTCAATGCCTATTTCTTTTAAGATTGCGGCGATACTTCTTTATTCCGATGGAGCAGAGACTTCTCAAGACCTTCAAAGCGGTTGCCGACGCAGGCTCTTTCACCAGTGCAGCGGCGCGCGTGCACCTCACGCAAGCCGCCGTCAGTGTTCACATCAAACAACTCGAAGAAGAGATTGGCACGCCGCTTTTCCTGCGCGTCAACAAGCGGTTGATTTTGACCGATGCCGGAAAAGTTTTGCTCACCCACGCCGAAAAAATCCTGCGCGCTTATGACGCCGCAAAAAATGAACTGGCGGTGATGACCCAGGTTGCCAAAGCGCGTTTGCACATCGGGGTGGCATCAACCGCAATCACCGTGCGCCCGCTTCCGGAAATTTTGAGCGAAATCAAAAGCCATCACACGCCGCTTGATTTATCGGTGATTGGCGGCACCAGTGAATGGATTATCCAACAGATCACCGAAAATAAAATGGATGCCGGCTTGGTTTCCTTGCCGGTTGAAAGTTCCGATGTGCTTACCGAAACCCTGAGAAGCGACCGATTGGTCGTCGTCCTCAATCCGCAACACCGGCTTGCCAAAGCCCGCTTGATTTCGGCTGACCAGTTGACCAACGAACCGCTGATTCTGGGCGAAAAAGGCGGCAATACCCGCCGTCTGATTGATCTCTTTTTTGAAAAGAGCGGCATTTCACCGGCAGTGGTAATGGAACTTCAACGCACCGAAGCGATATTAAAAATGGTTGAACGCGATTTCGGCGTAACCATCTTGCCGCAATCTGCCGTGCAGGGTGAGGTCAGGCGTGGGCGGCTGGCAATGCTGCGCATTCGCGATTTGCATTTGAAATGGGAACTCGGCACCGCTTATTTAAAAAGCGCTTACACCCCACCGGTGGTCAAATCGTTTATTAAACTTTGCCGGGCTTACATCGGTGAAACGGGTTCACTTACCGGCGAATGATGATTTGCCCGCTTGAAATTTATTCCGACAAAAATTGTATAACGATTTCCCACACTAGATACTTTCTTTCCAAATGAATTGAAAATCACTTCCCACAAACGCCCCGAAATTTTTACCAATCACTCTCCACGGTTTTCTCATCTGTCCGGTAAAGCGGCATTTATTAGTGATTTAGCAAAGGTTTTGCAAAGCATTGGGCGGCTGGCACAGGGTGTGCAAAGCTAATTGCCGGTACGCTAACGATAGAAATAAAAATTGTGGAGTAATGGTTATTTAAAAATCTGAATGAATATAGGCATTGGTCACTCTCCCAATTACCAATGGCAATTTTATAAATCGATATAATTTCCTCACCCATTCACTTCATCTTTTAAGGTGAGGTGTGTCTAAAGTGATCGATTTTTGAGAAGGCGCAAGAGTGAGAGCGAAGCGTTTGTGAAGAAAGTGTGGGACACGGTGAGCGCTTAGAAACTTCCTCGTTTCGTTCTCCGTCTTGCGCCTTCTCTGATTGAGAATCACCTTTTCCCTCACGGTCAGAGACCCTGTTTTCAACGGTTGTTTTTGGTGATTGGTTAAGAAATTTTATTGCGGCAAGCCGATGCGTTGCAGAATGCTTTGAAACCGCGGGTCGCTGCGAAAGCCATCAAACACCGGGTCAACTTTGAGCCAGACGACATAATACGATTTTTCCTCACACACTTTATCGAGCCACTCAAAGGCGCGGTCACGCTCATTCATCGCCGCATAGACAATGGCAATCATATAGGGCGAAACGTATTGTTGTTTGCCAAGGGTTTGCAACTCGTTGAGAATTTTTGTTGCCTCGGTTCTCTTCCCCGCAATGGCATATTCACGCGCCACCCATCCTTTCATAGTCGGGTCTTGAAAAAGTTCAAGCGCCCGCGTAAATGCCGCTGCCGCCTCCGTATATTTGCCCTGACCTTCATACACCAGCGCCAGTTGAAAATGACCTTCGGCAAAATTCGGTTCAATCGCCAGGGTTTTCTGCAATTGTAAAGCCGCTTCATCATAACGCCGGGCGCTGCACAAAGCTCTACCCAAGCCGGTGTTGATAATCATTGACAGCGGGTCAAGTTCAACAGCCTTTTTCAACGTCACATAGGCTTCATCGTGACGCCCCATGCTGCTTAAAAAGATGCCGTACCAGTGATGCGCCGTCGCATAATTTATATTTTTGGCAATCGCCAACCGGTATTCCTTTTCGGCTTCTGCCCAGTTCCATTCATATTCATAGACCGCCGCAAGCGAGGTATGCGCCTCGGCAAGCGAGTCATCAAGTTCCAGGGCTTTGATGGCGGCAGCTTTTGCCAGCGGCGAAGACTCGGTCGTTGGCATCTTGCCATATTCGCCAAGCAGCGAATAACAATCCGCCATCCCTGCAAAGGCGAGCGCATAAGCCGGGTCCTCGGCAATCGCCTGTTTGAAATATTCGATACCGCTTTCCATTGCCGCAGGCGTGCGTTTATTCCATTGATAACGCCCGCGCAAATAGAAATCGAAGGCTTCGGAATTTGCGGGCTGTGATTTTACCAGTTGCTTTTGCTCTTCGCTGGTCAATGTGAGATTGAGATGGCCAGCAACTTGCCGGGCAATCTCTTCTTGCAGAGTAAGCAAATCGGCGCGTTTTCGCGTGTAGCGTTCGCCCCAGATTTGCGAATTGTCGCGCGCATCGATGAGTTCGGCATTGATAATCACTTCATCGGCTTGTTCATTGACTCTGCCCATCAACACCGCATCGACGCCAAGGGCGCGTTGGATTTCCCGCGCATCCGGTTGCCCGCGATATTGAAATGTCGAATTGCGCGACATCACTTTCAAATGCGAAGAACGCGACAGATGATTGATGAGGCTTTCGGCAATGCCATCCGACAAATAATCTTTTGCCGCATCGCCGCTTATATTGGTAAACGGCAACACCGCAAGCGAATTGATTTTTCCCTGCGCTTTATTGCTTATGAAAAAAATCACCGCAATCGCCGCAACCAGCAACATCAGCGCGCCACCTATCCAGTAATATTTTTTACTCGCCGGTTGCTGAATGGTTTGCGAAACCACTTTTTCGGTTTCGCCGCTATGCAGCAATTCGGTTTCGGACATTTCAACCGTCGCTTTCAAATCTTCACTGGTGTTGATTTGCCGGCGTTCGCCGGTTGGTGGGCTGCTCGGTTCAGGCGGCAGTGAGGGTTCCATTCCTGCCTGATATTCCAGACGATATTTGACGCGCTTTAAATCCGCGAGCATTTCCGCAACCGTTTGATAACGTTCGCTCACCTCTTTTGCCAGAGCCTTTTTGATTGCCTGTTCCAATCGCAGAGGAATTTCCGGCACGTACTGAGCAAGCGGCGCAGGCTCTTTCGTCAAAATGGCAACAATCAAATCGCTGACGGTTTCGCCTTGAAACGGGCGACGGCGGGCAAGCATTTCATAAAGGCAAACGCCAAGACTGAAAATATCCGTGCGCTCATCAACCGCCAGACCGCGCGCCTGTTCGGGCGACATGTAATTCGGGCTGCCGATAATCATGCCCGGCTCGGTCTTTACGGCGGTTTGCATCAACGTCTCTTCCGAATCAAGGTCAAGCGAACTGGGACTGGCAAATTCCTGTGTCAGTTTGGCGATGCCGAAATCCAAAACTTTCACGTAACCATCGGGACGCAACATGATGTTATCGGGTTTGATGTCGCGATGAATGATTCGCGCCTGATGTGCGGCAACCAGGGCATTGGCGGTTTGCATCGCCACATCGACCACCTCAAGCAATTCCATGCGTGAATGGCTCAGTCGCTGGCGCAGGGTTTCGCCTTCGATGAATTCAGTTACCAGAAAATGCGCCTGTTCGGTTTTGCCAATTTCATGAAGGGTGATGATATTGGGATGATTGAGCGCAGAAACGGCGCGGGCTTCCTGTTCAAAACGCGACAACCGTTTTTTATCCTGAATCAAATCATTCGGCAAAATTTTGAGCGCCACTTTGCGATCCAGGCGAGTGTCTTCGGCAAGATAAATTTCACCCATCCCGCCCGAACCCAGCGAGTGGGTGATTTTGTAATACCCGATGTATGTGCCCGATGTGAACGGCATGACTTAGTAGGCAGTAGGCGGTAGGCAGCAGGCAGTCTCTGTCATCAATCGTAATGAAGGTTCTCCACCTGCATTCATCACAATTTTGGTGATGTCGGCAACTGCCTACCGCCTACTGCCTACTGCCTACTTCTTCTCCTCTTGAAAATATCCGTGCGAAGCGATGCGTTTGCCCGACATTTCATAAGCGAACGCCGGCATATCTTCGGTTCCGGCGGCATCGTTCCAGCGATTGTAAAAATTGAACAACGCACAAACCGTGATGGCATCGTAAATCGCTTCGTCCGTCCAGCCAAAGGTTTTCAATTCGTCAATGTCCGCTTGGCGGATTTGATTCGATGCCGAGTTTACTTTTTCAATGAAGGCAAACAAAGCTTTTTCTGCATCGGTGAGACGCGATGAACGGTAATCGCTCAGGACTTCCTCGACCAGTTTCGCGTCACCTAAAGTTTCCGCAGCGCCCGCCGCGTGTGCGCCGATTCAGAAAGGGCAATCATTGCGCCGCGACGTGAAAGCGGCAATGAGTTCCCGCATGCCTGCCGAAAGCGGCGACGCGCCGCGCATCACTTCTTCAGTAAAACGCGCCAGATGTTCGGTCATCTGCGGTTTGAAAGCAAACAAGTGCCAGATTTGCGGCACCGGCAAATCATGCGCTCGCATATGGGCGATGCGTTCGTGGTAATCGGTATTGCCCGCTTTATTTTCGACATCGTTTAAAAACATAGTTGCGCTCCTGTGAATTTCATCACCCACAGCTTTCAAACTTTTTTAGAAACTACGGAACAGACGGAATGAAACGGAACAAACGGAAAATTAAACGGCTGAAATCAACCGTAGGAATAACGTTTGGTTTCCGTTGGCGCAGAAGTAGAAATTATAGTGGTTTCCGGTTTTCTGTAGCCACTTTTGAGATTTTCCGTCTGTTCGGTTATTTCCGTTGGTTCCGTATTCTCTGCCAACCCTGGCAAAGCGAACGGCAAACTTATTTCGCGTACAAATCAATCACCCGTTCGATAGCGCGACTGCAAACTTTGCAAAACGCCTTGCTGCGCGTGAACATAATGCAATCGACTTCGGGGCGATAATAACCTTTGGCTTCGTACATCGCGCCTTCAAATGCGCCGACTTTGCCGAAATATTTTTCTTTGGCAAAAAGTTGCACTTCAAATTCGCGGCTCTCGCGAAACAAGGCTTCCATCACCTCTTCCGGGCGATTTTCGGCGCGAATCTGGGCGCGACGCCTTTGATATTCAAGCGAACGTTTATCGAATTCCTCTTTTTGCCAGGGCGTCGGAATCGGCGTCGTCGGTTCCATCAGGTCTTTCCACTTCAAATTTTTCGGGTCAAGCAATGCCGTGACATTTGGTTCCCAGGGTTCCGCGCGTTCACCGACCGGCGCATATGCGACAGGCGAGGTGTAGTATTCATCGGCAAGTCCCGCGAAATGATGCCCGAATTCGTGAACGAAAACATACGGCGCTTGTTCGCTGTCTGCGGCAACCGTGCTGTAGAGAGCGAATATTCCGCCGCCGCCATAGGTGCGCGTGTTGGTGATGATTTCGACAAACTCATACGGCGCAAACTGCGCGACCTCGCGCCACGCGCGGTTATCAAACGTCAAAACATAGCGCTCGGAACCGAACGCATCATAGGTTGCGCCAAGTGGTGAGCGGCGATGAATGCCGGTCGAAGGTCGCGAGATGCCCGATTCGATTGCGGGCGGACAGATTGCCCAGATATTGAAATCCTGACGGCGCTCTTTGAATGGCGAAGTCGCAAAGAGGATTTCAACCAGCCTTCGCACATCACTTTCAAATTTCTTCGATTCGGCTGCGGTGTAGCCATCGCCCATAATTAAAAAATCGACTTTGGTTGCCGGGTCGCCTGCCTTTTGAATTTCAATGACCGGCGCGGGCGCAACCATTTTCGCTCGATCAATGAATATATCTTTAGGGTCAACGATGAGTGACCAGATTTGTTGAAAAGCATTGTTGGCGTCGCGTTTTTTCAAAACGATTTGCACCGCTGCCGCAGGCGCAGGAAACCTGAAGGATTCATGAAAGGTGCGATTGAGTTTTTTGGCTTCATCGGTAGTTTCCCATTCACCATAAATCGAAGCAAAGCCGCGCGAATAGATGACGCGGTTGGTCGCGCGGTCAATGACTTCAAAATAATATTTGCCCAGATTGGTATCATCAACCGCGCGGTTCATATGCCCAGCCCAGGCGAGCGGTTCCATAACCACGCGGTCAAGGCTGAACAATTCCTGCGCTGCATTGCCGGTATGAAAATAATCGAGCCGCAGGGTTTGCCCAGCCGCGCGCGCCTGCGTTGAACCGAAAATTAAGACGATTAAAAGGACTGTGAAGTAAGCGAGCTGTTTCATAGCCGAGATTTTAACAATCCGTTTTGAATTCGCCCAATGCGTTTGACCTGCCAGTTTACTCACCCTAGAATTTTCGCGTCATCAGAATTATGAAAACCACAGAGACAAAGAAGGAGAAAGGGAGAGGGGGAGAAAGGGAGAGGGGGAGAAAGGGAGAAAGGGAGTAGGGGAGCATTTTTAATACGACTCACAATTGCAAGTTACCGAAGGTTATCATCCCCCTCTCTCTTTCTCCCCTTCTCCCCTTCTTTTCTATAAATGTCTTTATGCTCAAACTATCAACGCCACTTTATCAACTTCACCTGCACGAGATTCCGCGTGTTGCAACCAAGACCGCGCAGAAACTTGCCGCCGGGGTTGCCGCCACCGTTGGTGAACCCAATGCCTTGAAAGTCACAGTTGATGATTTGCTCAACTATCTGCCGATGCGTTACGAAGACCGCTCGAATCTCACGCGCATACGCCAGTTGCAGCATAACGAATTTGCCACCATCGAAGTCGAAGTCCGCATTGCCGGAACTTATGCCGTGAAGGGCGGCAAACTGCGCATCTTTGAATTTTCCGGCGTCGATGAATCGGGGCAGATTCGCGCTTACTGGTGGAATCAGGCGTACCTGCAAAATTCATTTCCTCGCGGGCGCAAAGTTTTACTTTACGGGCAATGGAAACGCGGGCGGCGCGGTTTCTTTGAAGTCGAAAATCCCGATTACGAATTCGTCAATGACGACGAAGATGCCGAACCCATTCACACAGGTCGGCGCGTGCCGGTCTATCGCAAACTCGGTGAAATTCGCTCGAAACAGTTGCGCTCGGTGATGTATCACGTTTTGCAAAAACTCGACTGGTCGGAATTTGAAGAACAACTGCCAATAGATATTCTTCATCGCGCCGATTTGATTTCCCGCGCCGATGCTTTTCGACAAATTCATTTCCCATCGGAAGACGCGCCGCTTGCGCTTTATAACGAGTATCAATCGCCCGCGCATCGTCGTTTGATATTTGAAGAATTTTTCTGGCTGGCGTTTGCGATGGGGCTTCGCCGTCAAGGGCGTGAAGCCTCGACTAAGGGAACGCTCATCGAAATCAATGACCGCGTGCGCGACGCCGTGCGCAGCATTTTGCCGTTTAAACCGACGAATGCCCAGAAGCGCGTGTTGAAAGAGATTGTCGATGATATGACCAGCTTGAAGCCGATGAATCGCTTGTTACAGGGCGATGTCGGATCGGGAAAAACCATCATCGCCGTGCAAGCCGCCATAGTGGCAATTGAAAACGGCTATCAATCGGCGCTCATGGTGCCAACGGAAATTCTCGCTGAACAGCATGCCAAAACCACCAAAGGCATTCTGGCGAAATCGCCTTATCGTGTAGAGCTTTTGACCGGCTCGTTTACCGCCGCGCGCAAACGCGACATTCACGCGGCAATTGAAGCGGGCGAAGTCGATTTCGTCATCGGCACTCACGCTTTGATTCAGGAGGGCGTGAAATTTTCCAAACTCGGATTTGTGGTGATTGACGAACAGCATCGCTTCGGCGTGATGCAACGCGCAGAGTTAATGAATCGCGGTTATAATCCCGATACTTTGGTGATGACGGCAACGCCGATTCCGCGAAGTCTTACGATGACGATTTACGGCGACCTTGATGTGTCTGTGATTGACGAGATGCCGCCGGGCAGAAAGCCGATTATCACCAAAGTTCGCGGCGAAGATGCGCGCACCAAAATTTATCATTTCCTCGATGACATTATTCGCCAGGGGCAACAGGTTTACATCGTTTATCCACTGGTCGAAGAATCGGAAAAACTTGATTTATTGAACGCCACACAGATGGCTGAACATTTGCAAACCGCCGTCTTTCCAACTTTCAAAGTCGGACTGATTCACGGCAAGATGAAGCAGGAAGAAAAGGATGCGGTGATGGATGATTTCCGGCGCGGCGCTTCACATATACTGGTTGCAACCACGGTGATTGAAGTCGGCGTCGATGTGCCCAATGCCAATGTAATTTTGATTGAACACGCCGAACGCTTCGGATTATCGCAACTCCATCAATTGCGCGGGCGCGTCGGGCGCGGCGATGCACAGGCTTACTGCATTTTGCTGGCGGGCGATAAACGCACCAGCGAAGCGCGTGAGCGGCTTTCGATTATGGAACTGACGAATGATGGGTTTAAGGTGTCGGAAAAAGATTTGGAAATTCGCGGACCCGGCGAAGTGATGGGCACACGGCAATCGGGCATCCCGACCTTTCGCATCGGCAATATCGTGCGCGACCGCGAACTGGTTGAAACGGCAAAACGCGCGGCGGATTACCTGCTCAACGAACGGCGCAATTCACGCGATACGGCAAAGCTGGTTGAACACGTCAAAGCCCAAGCCAAATTCGGACTCGCCGCCGTCGGTTAAGAATTGCTCAGATAAAAAGCAGTGGTTATTCTTAGGGCGTTTACGCTCATTCAATTTCAAAGATATGGACATTATTCTTTTGCTAATCAGGCTCGCGCTTGCTGTTGTGTTCGGAGTTGCAGGGGTTTCCAAGCTTGCGGATTTAACGGCATCGCGAAAAGCGGTCGCCGGGTTTGGGGTTCCCGAGCGTCTGGCAAATTCTGTTGGTTGGATGTTGCCGGTTGCGGAAATCATCACCGCTGTCGGTTTATTATTTATCGAGTCCGCCTGGGTTGCGGCGATTGCGGCATTATCGCTTTTAGGACTATTTATTATTGGCATCAGTGTGAACCTTGTGCGCGGACGCCAACCCGATTGCAACTGTTTCGGGCAGGTGCATTCCGAACCCATCAGTTGGACATTGGTTATGCGCAATTTAATTTTTTCCGCGCTCGCTCTGTTGGTTATCATTCAGGGCAAAAATAATGCAGGAATGGATATTTTTAAATCGGGAGAGGATTTTACAGTGACCGGAAAACTTGAGCTTTTCATCAATATCGCCATCCTTGCAGTGTTAGCTTTCATCGCCATCACCCTCAAACAACTGCTCAACCAACAACTGTCGATTGTCAAAAATCTCGAAGGCTTGAAAAACGATTTGCTCGGCGAAGATAAACCAGAAACGATCACCCGTGAAGATGTCACGCCGCCCACGCAACACTTGCCGGTGGGCGCGCCTGCGCCGGAGTTCGCTTTAGCAAGCCTTGATGGCGGCGAAATCGCTTTACAGTCGCTGCTCGCGAAAGGCAACCCGCTGATGCTGTTTTTTGTTTCGCCTACGTGCTCGCCCTGCGCGACGCTGCTGCCGGATTTAGAACGCTGGCAAAAAGAATTGGCTGACCGTTTCACTTTCGCGCTCATCAGCAAAGGTGCGCTTGCAGAAAATCAGACGAAGTTTGCCGATTACGGCATTGACTATGTGCTCCTGCAAAACGAATCGGAAATCGCTGACGCTTATCTGGCACAGTGGACGCCGGGCGCGATACTCGTCAAAGCCGACGGGGTTATCGGCAGCCAGGTCGCCTATGGAACCGAACAGATCAAAAAACTTTTCGACCACGTCACCAGCCTGAATGAAACCAAGCCCTGGTTTTCCAAGCCGTCGTCTGCACAGGGCGATTTGGAAAGCATCAAGCCGACCATCGGCGATAAAGCGCCACACGTTGAATTGCCGGATTTAGCGGGCAACCCGGTTACGCTCTCGGATTTTTTCAACAAGAAAACTTTACTGCTTTTCTGGAGTCCGAACTGCGGTTTTTGCAATGCGATGTTGGATGAAGTGAAATCGCTTGAAGCGCGACCGGCAAACGGCACCCGTTTGGTTATCGTTTCCAGTGGCAGCGCCGAACAACTTTCCGAACAAGGTTTGCAATCGCCGATTCTGCTGGATGACAAATTCAAAACCGGCGAAGCCTTTGGCGCATCGGGAACGCCTTCTGCGGTGTTGATTGATGCGGAAGGTAAAATCGCTTCCTCGGTCGGCGTCGGCGAAGTAGAAGTTCTCGCGCTTGCCGGGGTGTCGCACAGCAAGGTTGCAAAACAATCCTGAAATTAAATCCGCGACAAAGCTCCGAAGGAGCGCCATTCAATAGCTTGGAGCATCGCCCCAAAACGTGAGGCACACACTTTTCAAGCATCGAATCTAAACCCAACGCGATGCGTTGGGTTATTGAGTTTCGCTTTGAATAAGTTTGCGACCTGTTTTTCTTTGTCAAACATTTGACGAACTTTCACTCATTGAGTAAGCTGTATGCCCTCAACACGGGTTCCGGCAATACCGTAAAAAAATAACAATAAAAATAATCGGCTTTTAATAAGGTGTTCGCTCCAAACAAATTTGGAGTAGGCACATGACAATCAAATATTTACGAGGTTGCAGCGCGGGTATCGTTGCGCTCCTGCTTTTTCTGTTTCCCTTTTCCGCTCTTGCACAATTAACCGAATCTACCCTCAAAGGTGTGGTCGCCGATACCACCGGCAGCGTCGTTGCCGCTTCGCCGGTCGTCGTTAAAAACGAAAGCACCGGGCAGGTGCGTTCAACTGCGACCGATGATAACGGCGCATTTTTTATCGCCGCGCTGCCTTCCGGCGCATACACGATTTATGTGCGCGTGCCGGGATTCAAAACCTTTGAACAGGCGGGACTCAAACTCAATGTCGGGCAAGTCACCGAACTCAACATCAAACTCGAAATCGGTGAAGTCACCGAAAAGGTCGAGGTCAGTGGCAGCGACATAAAAATTCCCGTCGCCACCGAAGGCCGCCTTTCAGATACCTTCGTACAAAGTGAAATCAATAACCTGCCGCTCGCGCAACGCGATGTTTTTCTGCTTCCGAAATTGAGCGCCGGGGCAACGGCAATTCCGGGCGCGGCTTCTTCAACCAAACTCACTAACTCGCCGGTCATCACCGTCAACGGCAATCGCTATCGCGGCAATAACTATGTTTTGGATGGCGCCATGAATTCCAATCCGAACAACAGCGGCGAACCGGCGATTGTGCCAAGTCTCGAATCGCTCGAAGAAGTTCAGGTGCAGACCGGCAACTTTTCCGGCGAGTTCGGACGCGGCAACGGCGCGGTCATTAATCTCAGAACCAAATCGGGAACCAACGGATTTCATGGAAAACTCTGGGAATACCATCGCAATGCGGCATTGAATGCGCGCAACTTTTTTTCAACCCGACGCGCGCCGCTCACATTCAATCAATTCGGGGCAAATTTCGGCGGACCCGTTGTCAAAGATAAAACTTTTTTCTTCGCTTCATACGAAGGCACGCGCAACGCTACAGGGCAGGCGTTGACTTTTCAGGTCGAGACGCCTGAATTTCGGGATTATGTTTTTCGTACTGCGCCTAACAGCGTCGCCGCACGATTGTTGAAAGAATTTCCTGCGCCCACTCCCTTGCCCGGCTCAGGCAATAACCGATACGCAGACCAGACCAACCTGACAACCCCGCAAGGCGTCATCCCGGCGCTCGGTCGCGCTGCCGTCACGCTCAAAGATTACGTGCGTTTCGACCAATATCTGGTTCGCCTCGACCACTCGTTTAATCAAAGCAAGGACAAATTGACCGGCAGATGGATTGCCGAATATCAACGCGACGAAGGCGGCACGAGTTCATCGCGCGCCACCCGGGGCAAAGCGATTCGCGGCTCTCGTGGCCCCTTCGATGGCACGTTCGGCAATCTCAATATTGGACACCTTCACATCTTTGACCGCTTCGTCAATGATGCGCGATTCGCTTATCAATCGATTGATGCGACACGCGGCAACGAAAACGCCGTTGTGCCGGATATCACCATCACCGGAATGACCGCGCCATTCGGTGATATTTTCGTCGGTCAATCGCTGCTCAAAACTTATGAAGTGCGCGACACCGCGACGTTAGACAGAGGTCGCCATTCAATGCGTTTTGGATTTGAGTTTCGCAAAGTCACCAAAGGACTATCGATTGGCCCGCCAAGCGCGGGCGCATTCGCATTCAATAATCTTGCCGATTTTGCTGCCGATAAACCGTTTCGCCAGACGCTCACCGTAGACCCGACAACCGGCGAGCCTGTTGCCTTTCCGCGTTACTTCGCGCAATACGAAAGCGGCATTTTCTGGCAACACGATTGGCGAATCAGTTCCCGATTGAATCTCAGTTTAGGTTTACGGCATGACTATTTCGGAACCGTGTCGGAACGCGAAGACCGGCTTTCATCCATTGTGTTTGGTGAAGGCGCGAATTTCCGTGAACGGCTGGCGAATGCCGCTATCAAACGAGTTGACCGGCTCTACAACCCTGAGAAGAAAAATTTCTCGCCGCGCATCGGATTATCATTTGATCCCACAGGTGACGGGAAAACGGCTCTGAGAGCCGGTTTCAGCGTGGCTTACCAACCGCATCACGGACAATCGATTTCCGGCGCGCGCGCCTTGCCGCCCGATGCCATTCAAGGGGTGATTCAACCATCAAGCCGCATCGGCACGCAGATTCTTTACAACATTCCTGTGCCGTTCAATGCGGAATTTGCTCGCGGGTTGAATGATAAAGGCGGGGTTATCAGTCGTCCGGGCGAACCGCCGATTCGCATCACAGGGTTTGTGGTCAATCCCGATATTAAAACCCAGTACAGCGAAAGCTGGTTTTTGAATGTGCAACGCGAAATCATCAAAAACTGGATCGTTGAAATCGGCTATGTCGGCACCAATGGCATCAACCTCGAACGCATTGATGACGTGAATCGTTTTGCGGGCGATTTGCTCGATGGTCGGGAGGACCGCATCAATCCGAATTTCGGGCCGCTGCTGTTTGTCACTAACGGCGTAACTTCAAATTACAATGCCATGACCGCAGAGGTTCGCCACAACTTCGCCAGAGGGTTTTCCTTGCAGGCGAATTATCGCTGGTCGAAATGGCTCGATACTTCATCGGATACTTCGACCGGACAATTTGCGGATAATTCCGAACCGGGCAAAGGCGCGCAGGATGTCAGTTGTTTAAAATGCGAGCGCGGGCGTTCCCTCTTCGATATTCCGCATCGCTTTTCTGCGTCGTTTATTTGGGTGCCGGTATTTTTCAAAAGCGATGGTTTCCTCGATCAATTGGGACGCAACTGGCAGATTTCAACCATTGTGACGGCACAATCCGGTCGCCCGTTTTCGGTGTGGAATGGCGCTTCGTTTCGCGCCGGCGGCGATTACAACGCCGATGGCGGCGGCGGTGCGGTTGGCGGCGGATTTTATGACCGACCGGATGCCCCGGCGGCGGGTGCAATAAAAGGTTCGTTCGGCAAGAGCGATTTTTTAAATGGACTCTTTGACCCGACGATTTTTCCGAAACCTCCAGCGGGACGCAATGGCACACTCGGCAGAAATACCTTTCGCGGCCCGCGCTACACGACCGTGGATTTCGCACTGGCAAGAAATTTTATTATCGGTGGCGAAAGACAATTGCAATTTCGCATCGAAGCATTCAACGCCTTCAACAATGTGAATCTCTATTTGCCGAACACCGATTTGTCTTTGGCTTTGCAAGCCGATGGGACATTTTCTAAAACTTCGCCGTTCGGTAAATCCACACAAGCCTTTGAAGCGCGCACCCTGCAAGCCAGTTTGCGATTCGTCTTTTAGTTAATCAAAAACCGACGGCGCTTTCGATATAACCAATCGGTCGCTGAGCAGTTGATTGAAAGCGTCGTCTCAAGGTTAAGCTTATGAAAAACATCCTTGCATTGTTTATGATTTTGACTTTTTCGTTGCCCGGTTTTGCCCAGGGTTCCGCCTGGCGTCAGGCAACGGAAAAAGAATTGGCAAAGGTGATTCCTGACCGCGCGCCGGTTGAAAAAGAGCGCATCGAAACCGAATTCCGCACTGCCACAGGCATTACCGACGGGCAGGGAAAATTCATTGCCGCGGTGGTCATCATCACCGCAGGCTATGCGGCAGATGGCAAATACTCACACTTCTTTTTCAATCAGGTTGCCATCAAAACCGGCGACGTGAAATTGCCTGCCGGTGAATATGTGTTCGGCACCCGGCGCATTGATGATGATTCGCTTGAGGTCAAATTTTATGAAGCGGCAACCGGCAAATTGGTCGGCGCAGTAAAAGCGATTAAAGAAACGCGGCGGGTTGCCGTGCGCTCGTTTGCCATCCTCCCGCCGGAAAAGGGCAAAGGGATGATGCAGGTCGGTCGCTTCTTTTTCAGTTATGAAATGCTGAGTTGATGAATTGTTCACTTTGAAAAATAGCCGCCTTTAGAAAACGCCGCTATTGAAGATTACAGGAGCTTGCTTATGCGTTTTTTTAGATTGATTACCGTCTGTTTGATTGTGTTGTTGGCGTTTGCAAATTTTGCCTCGCGGACTTTAGCCGCAGATAAAAAAGCGAGTGATGCGGTCATGGATTTTACGAAACTTGACGCGCTCGCGAAAAAACGAGTGGGTGCCGGGTCGCGTGTGGCACTAGTTGCAGAATCTTCCGAACTGCTTAAAGGCATCGATGGATTGGAACCTGCCGAAAGCGGGCGCATCCCCAATTACCTTCGCGCCATTGCGAATTTGCCGAATGCTGTAAAACCGATGGCACGTTTGGTTAAAACCTTTCTCTATGGCGGGACGCTTGCGCCCGAACTCAAAATGAGTATGGGACTAAAAATCGCGCAGCTTCACGCGAGTCCTTATGTTGCAGCGCATCTGCAAAGATTTTTGAAAGCCAGCGAACGCGGTCAGAAAATGCTCGTTTGTCTCAGGTCAAATGATTTTGCCGCGATGCCTGTAGCTGAGCAAATGGCTGTGAAATATGCCGAACTTTTAACCGCAGATGTTCACGGCGTCAGCGATGAAGATTTTCAAAAAACCCGCGCTTATTTCAATGATTCGCAAATCGTCGAACTGACCATGACCGTCTGTTTCTTTAACTACTTCACGCGATTTTGCGAAGGCTTGAATTTGCCGGTTGAAGCGTGGGCGCTTGATACGCCTGCGACTAAATCGACGAAAAAATATGAACCACCGGCGGCGCGCATTGCGTTGATTTCCGATGAAGAGATGAATGCCATCAGTGATGTGTTTGCGGCTTCCAGGAGCAACACCTCACCGGCATCGGGTCTGGGACTTGGCATCGCCAATTCACAACGCGCGATGATTCAAGTGCCGGATATGTACGCAGCCTGGCGCGCTTACGGCACAGCGGCGCGCGAATACGCAGAGGTCAGTCGTGAAATCAAACTTCACGTTTCGTTTGCGGTTTCAATGGCGAATGGTTGTCGTTATTGTACGCTGCATCAGGTGCTCGGACTCAGGCGTTTAAATGTTGACCCGGCGAAATTGATGGCGATGAAAAAAGACGATTCCAGGCTGACGCCACGCGAACTCACGGCGGTCACTTTTGCGCGCAAATCAACCGCTATGCCAGCAGGGATTACTGATGATGATTATGAAAAGTTGAAACGCGAATTTAAGGAACAGGGGGCTCTGGAAATTTTACTGCAAACCTGCAACTTCGCTTATATGAATCGCTTTACCGACGGACTGCGCCTGCCTTCGGAAGATGAAGCGATCAGAGTTTACCGGGAAATTTATGGCGGAGATTTTAGGGCGAAATAAAATTTTACGGCTCTTGTGATGGTGCCAAAATTTAAAGGCTGGCAAGTTCAAACTTGCCAGCCTTCTTTTTATGCACTCAATTTTTGCTTGAGTGTTATGCAGCGATACGCGATTCATCAGCTTTCCCGAACGCAAAAGCGGCTTCGAGAGCTGCGGCTGCGCGTGTCTCTTCGGCTTCATCGCGGAAAAATGCCAGTTTACCGGTTTCCGCGTTCATATCAACCACAATCACATCGCCAACTCGCGCTTGTCTGGTCGCAGCAAGGTTGGCAAGCGGGGTGACTACAAATCTTTCCACAGCGCGTTTCAAATGGCGCGCACCATAGCGAAGTTCGGTGCCTTCACTTAATAAAAAGTCTTTGGCTTCATCCGTCACTTTGAAAGTGAAACGGTCGCACATGCCGTCGTTGATGCGACGTTGGATTTTTTTGAGTTCAAGGTCGAGAATCATGCGCAACTGCTCTTCCTTGAGGCTACGGAATACTACTGTTTTATCAATACGATTCATAAACTCAGGTGAAAATTTGCGGCGCGCGGCATCCATCGCCGTGCGATAAATTTTCTGGTCGAGTTCGGATTCCTGGAGTTCACTCTTTTTCGATGGCGCAAAGCCGATGGAACCGGTGATGAGTTCGCTCATCTCTTTGGCACCGAGATTCGAGGTCATAATAATAATCGTCTGTGAAAAATCGACGGTGCGGTTATCACCGAGTGTGAGTCTTCCTTTGTCTAAAACGCCAAGCAACAGTTGCCACAAGGCGTCAGAGGCTTTTTCGATTTCATCAAACAAAACCAATGTAAAAGGATTCTCTTCGGTTCTGAACTTGTCGAGATTTTCCTGACTGAGCAATGGTGAAGTTTCGCGATGTCCGAGATAGCCCGGAGGAGAACCAATCAGTTTGGCAATTTCATGCGAATGTTGAAATTCGGCACAATCAATTTTGATTACCGCATTCGGGTCAGTGAACATCATTTCGGCTGCGGCTTCGACCACATGGGTTTTGCCCGAACCGGTCGGCCCTAAAAATAACATGGTGCCGATGGGTTTGGTTTGATTGGTCATACCCGCTTGAAAGACTTGATAGAGCGCGGTCATGCTGCGCACCGCCCGGTCTTGACCAATGACGCGATGACGCAACCCGGCTTCAAATTCCAACGCGCGAGGACTTCTGGCATTGGGGTCAAGGACAATCATTTTTTTCTTTCGTTCGTTGTTCATATCGTACCATCCTTTGGCGCTCTTTAGTTGTCGCCTTTCAAAACGTCACGCTTGCAATTGTCTCCTTCTCATTCATTAACGCAAGAAGGTCTTGCAATATCCCTCAGCAAACGCTTCTAGCCTCTACTTGCCCGTTTGCTCTGCTCAAAGAGCGACGCAAATTTGATGCCGCCTTTGTATTCCACGTTTTCCTTACAACCTTTTGACAACTTCATAACTTATAAATGCTTGTGACAAACTTACTGACAACAACCTTTTAGTCACCTTTACGGGAATTTTAAATTGTCAAACAACCTCGCAAATTTAATTTTTTCTGCTGTTTTCTCCTACGATTTTCTTTTGCCAAAAGGTTCTTTTTTTACATTATTTGTCACCCGTTCAAGGAATCAGCTTGCAGAATCTGTCACCTCAACGGGGCAGGTTTTAGCGTTTATTTATCATCACCGTTTCAAAGAACTCCAAGCTCACTACTTTTCAAATCCCCAAGAAGGCAATATCTATTCCCGAAAAGTTTCCCGGCGGAATTTTGCAAGTCGCCGATTGACCCTCACCTAACAATTTGAGCCACGAACTGCACTGTTTGATACATGGTTCTTTTGTTTTGCTGTGCTTGAATCAGCTATGATGTCCGCCGCAGATCAATCACATCGAGGAGAATCGCATGAAATTGCAAGCTCAGGTAGCACTGATAACCGGCGGCGGCAAAGGCATCGGTCGCGCCATCGCGCGGCTTTTTGCCAGCGAGGGCGCGAAAGTTGTCGTCAATGGCACCGACCAAACTGCCATCGAAAGTGTCGCCAAAGAAATCAATGAAAGCGGCGGTCAAGCTATTGCTTACCCGGCTGACATCGCAGACGAAGCCTTGGTTAAACAGATGGTGGAAACGACCGTCAAGGAATTCGGCAAGCTCGATATTCTCGTCAATAATTCCGGCATTGCCGGGCCGACGGCGGCGGTGGTTGATGTTTCACGCGACGAGTGGGATAGGACTTTAGCGATTAATTTGACCGGCGCGATGCTCTGCGCCAAATACGCTTTACCGAATATGATTGAACGCCGAAGCGGCACAGTGATTAACATCACTTCGGTTGGCGGGCTTGGCGGGTATGCCTATCGCAGTCCCTATTGCGCTTCCAAATGGGCGATGATCGGTCTATCGAAAACCATTGCGCTTGAAGCCGGCCCCTATGGCATCACGGCAAATGCCATCGCGCCGGGTCCGGTTCGCGGCCCGCGTATCGACGCGGTCATTCAAAAACGCGCCGAAGCGATTGGCAAATCTTTTGAAGAGGTCGAACGCGAATACACGGGGCAAACGGCGCTTAAACGCATGGTTGAAAACGAAGATATTGCCGAGATGGCATTGTTTTTAGCTTCAGCCGCCGGTCGCAATATCACCGGTGAGGTGATTAACATTTCAGCCGGAATGAGAGTGTAAATCAACCAGGCGCAGAGGCTGGTCAGGCGCTCTCTGATGAAGCCGTGCTTCACTACTATGAAACTACCTGAAGGCTGCTTGTTTGCAGCCTTCATTATTTTATATCGCAACTGCCGGACGAATTTTTCCATATTGGGTCATTTGTTCAAAAGCATGTGCTAACTGCAACACGGCGAAATCCTGTCGCAGACGCCCGACGATTTGCAACCCGACCGGCAGTCCTTCTTTAGTGAACCCGCAGGGCACGGAAATCGCCGGTAAACCGGTCAAGGTGATGGCATAACAACTCGCCATCCAATCAATGTAAGTCTCCATCTTCACACCGTTGATTTCCCTGACCCAATCCCATTCCACAGGAAATGGCGCGACCTGGGTCACCGGCAAGATCAGAAATTCAAAGCATTCCAGAAACGCGCAAAGGCGATGATAAAGCTCGGTGCGCTTCATCTCGGCGCGCGAAACCTCCAACCCGGTCAACCGCAAACCTTTTTCGGTGTTCCAGATGACGGTGTCTTTCATCAACTCGCGGTGATGTTTTAAATCTTCGCCGCGCGCCTGAGCCATTGACCAGGCGCGCAAGGTCTGAAAAATTTCGTCGGCGTCACGAAAATCCGGTTCGCTATCTTCGAGTTGACAACCAAGCGCAGTAAACACCGGACGCGCCTGGTCGCAGACTTCGTTGATTGCCGGTTGCACCGGATACTGCCCAAGATTGCGGCTCCAGGCAATGTGAACATCTTTGAAATCGCGTTCGAGCGGTCGCCTGAAAATCCATCCCGGCTCACTGAGCGAAATCGGCACGCGCACATCGGGTCCGGCTTGAACCGAAAGCAACAAGGCGACATCCGCTACCGTTCGCGCCATTGGCCCGAGCACCGATAGACTGTTCCAGATATTTTCTGACGGATAAACAGGCACACGTCCAGGGGACACGCGAAAGCCCACGACATTACAGAATGCCGCAGGGTTGCGGAGCGAACCGCCGAGGTCGCTACCATCCGCAAGCGGCAACATTCCGCAAACCAGCGCCGCTGCTGCGCCACCGCTGCTGCCACCAGCACTTTTAGTCAAATCATAGGGATTGCGGGTTGCGCCAAAAATCGGATTGAAGGTGTGCGAGCCTGCGCCGAATTCAGGCGTGTTGGTTTTGCCGATAATCAGCGCGCCCGCCGCTTTCATCCGCTCGACCATCAAAGCGTCCTCAGTTGGCACAAAATCTTTGTAAATCGGCGAGCCTTGCGTCGTGCGAATGCCTGCGGTTGCCACCAAATCTTTAACGGCTACGGGTAAACCATGCAGCGCGCCCAGGTCTTCACCTTTTGCCAGGCGCGCATCGGCGTCTTTAGCCAGACGCATCGCGGCTTCTTCGCCGATGAAGGTGCAGATGGCATTAACCTGCGGGTTGAGGCGATTGATTTGCTCAATAAACGCGGTCATCAATTCAACGGCGGAAATCTCTTTTTGCCGAATCAGCCGCGCCAAATCAACCGCATCTTTAAAACAGAGTTCGTTCGCAGTTTTGACTGGCATCTGAGAATTTAGCGGTGACAACGCTGTTCACTCCTTACCGGAAATCTAAAGTCCGCCGGCGACTTCCAACACCTGACCGGAAACATAATTTGAAAACGGTGAAGCGAAATAGAAGATTGCGCCTGCGGCTTCTTCCGGCGTGCCGCCGCGTCCCATCGGAATCATCGGCGTCGTCATTTTCAAGCGGTCTTCGGGAATACCGATAGCGATTTCCACCCCTTCACGAACGATCTTTTCCTCTTTCTCTTTGGCTTGCGTGAGTCGCGTATCAATGCGTCCGAAAGCGACGGCATTCACTTGAATATTGAATTGTCCCCACTCTCTGGCAAGCGTTTTCGTAAGCCCGATGACACCGGCTTTGCCCGAAGCATAATTCGCCTGTCCGGGGTTGCCGCGTGTGCCCGAAGTCGAACTGATGTTGACGATTTTGCGCGCCTGCGCCGCGCCGCGTTCAGCTTTTTCACGTTTAGCGGTTTCGCGCAAAAAATCCGCAGCGGCGCGAATGATGCGAAATGGCGCAGTCAAATGCACTGCGATAATCGCATCCCATTGCTCATCGCTCATTTTGTGAATCACGCCGTCCCAGGTATAGCCCGCGTTATTGACGATAATGTCAATGCCACCGAAATTTTCAATCGCGGCACCGACAATTTTACCGGCAAAGGCTTTGTCGGTTACGTCACCCTGTACGCCTGTGGCTTCACCGCCCGCATTCAAAATATCATTAACCGTGTCATCAAGCGGCGATTGATCAATATCACTGATGACCACGCGCGCCCCGTGCCGCACAAAGAGTTCTGCCGTCGCCCGACCGATGCCGCGACCGGCTCCGGTAATAATTGCAGTCTTTCCCTGTAACAAGCCTTCCACGTTTTCCCCCCTGAAAGTTATTTAGAATGCGCCGAGTCTATCACAGGAGAGGTGACAGGTTACAGGGACAGACAATCTTACTGGCAAACACATCTTGCCTGAAAAATTTTTAAGTCTTCGTGATGCCTTGTCATCTGAATCCTGTTCCCTGTAACCTGTCACCTGTTCACTTTTTCAATTTAAATTGAGAGGTTTATGAATGAAAGGCATTGTTCTTGCTGGCGGACTCGGCAGCAGATTACTACCCTTGACCCGTATCACCAATAAACACCTTCTGCCGATTTATGATCAGCCGATGGTTTATTATCCAATTCAAACCTTGGTTGATGCGGGCATCAATGAAATTCTAGTTGTGACGGGCGGCAATAGCGCCGGGGATTTTTTGAAGTTGCTTCGCAATGGCGCGGAGTTTGGTTTGCGCCATCTCAACTATGCCTATCAGGAAGGCGAAGGCGGCATTGCCGATGCCCTGTCGCTTGCCGAAGAGTTCGCCGACGGGCAACCGATTTGTGTCGTGCTTGGCGATAACATCTTGGAAAAGAGCATCGCTTCGTATGTCAAAAAATTCCGTCATCAAGGCAGCGGCGCAAAAATTCTGCTCAGCGAAGTTCACGACCCGCAACGTTTCGGCGTGCCGGTTTTTGATGGCGATAAAATTGTGCGTATTGAAGAAAAACCTTCGGAGCCGAAATCGCCTTTTGCCATCATCGGCGTGTATATGTATGACAATCGCGTCTTCGACATTATTAAAACTTTGGTGCCAAGCGGGCGCGGCGAACTGGAAATCACCGATGTCAACAACGCTTACATTGAAGCAGGCGACATCAGTTGGGATGTGATTGACGGTTGGTGGACAGACGCCGGAACCTTTGAGAGTTTATTGCATGCTTCAAACCTGGTCGCAGAACTTCGTAAAAACCAACAGCAACAGAAATCTCTAACCGCGAGTTAAAACGATTTTATTCGTAACGCAGCGCCGCGATGGGGTCGAGGTTGGCGGCTTTCATCGCAGGCAAAATGCCGAAGACCACGCCGACGAATATCGAACCGCAAAAACCAATCACCGCTGCCCACCACGGAATAACCATCGCCAAATCCGGTGCCATCGCGGTAATCCCTGTGGCAATCAACCAGCCGATACCTAAGCCCGCGAGTCCTCCCGCAAGCGTCAGGGTGATGGCTTCGGTGAGAAATTGCAAAATAATATCGCCTTTTTTCGCGCCCACCGCTTTGCGTATGCCAATCTCGCGGGTGCGCTCGGTGACCGCAACCAGCATGATATTCATCACCCCGATGCCGCCGACCAGAAACGCAATGCCGGAAATCACCATGGTTACCAGGAAGACCCCGCCGATGATTTGATCGAAGGTTTTAATAAAACTATCCGAGGTCATCATTTCAAAATCGTTATTTGCGGTAAGCGGCACGCCGCGTTTGATGCGCAACGCCTCTTCGATTTGGCGCAACCCTTCTTCCATTTGTCCTTCGCGCATGCGCGCAATGATAAAGTGGTCATCTTGCGTGGGAATCATTTTCCGCATTGTCCAATAGGGAATGATGAAATCGTTATCATCCTGATTTTCACTGCCAAACGGCCCGGCTTTGAATTTCGCCATCGCCCCGACCACCGTGAATTGTTGTCCCATGCAGAGTACGGTTTTCCCTATCGGGTCTTCATTCGGGAAAAGGGCTTCTGTCACATTAAAGCCGATGACACACACATAGGCGCGATGCTCATTTTCCACATCGGTAAAATAACGCCCCTGCGCCAGTTTGATATTCATCAGGATTTCGCCAATCGGAAAGCCGCCGATAAATTGCGGACGAATCATGGATTTATCACGATACTTAATTTCCGGCGGCAGCGGCGGCGGTTGTCCGGGAATCATGATGGGATACATCAAACCCGGCGCGACATATTCAACCGCAGGCAAGTCGCCGAGCACCTTGCAGTCTTCATAGGTCAGCGGTTTACGATTTTTAATTTCGACAGGCAACTCGCCGGCTTGAATGAACGGATAACGCCACAAATAAACATTGCGCGTGCCAAAGCCTTCCATCTGGTCAACGATGGTCTGACGAAATCCGTTCAACACCGCTGCCATTTCAACGATGACCAGCACGCCGATGAACACTCCCAGGATGGTGAGCGCGGCGCGAAACTTATGCGCTGCGAGCGTGTCCATCGCCAACCTGGTATTTTCTTTGATGCCTGTAAGATTCATAGCAAGAAAAGCAAAAGGCAAAAGGCAAAAATCAAAAGGCAAAAATTTTAGTTACGTTTGTCATAACCATTTAAAATTATTCCTTTAATTGGGCTTTCCCTTTCGCTGTTGCAACAGATTTTGAAAGTATTGCTTTCAATTCGGTTGATTCTTCAACAATACTGGTCAGTCGCTCGCGTGGCATAATCTCCGTTCTCGTAAGCAACCGTAACCAATAATTTGATTCACGCAATTCTTTAAGTGCAATCTGAAGTTTGTGTACAAAATCATTTTTTGATTCTGCGCCCTGCGCCTCTTCATAATTTGCTCCGGCAGAAGTCCCGCTGCGAAGCAACTGATCACCAATTCTTTTTCCCGCAATGGTGTTTGGCAAAGCCTCGACAAGTTTTACAATCCGCGCGGCGTATTCGAGTAATCATTCATCTAAATCTCTAATTTGTGGCATCGGCTTTAACCTTTTTCAAAAACATTCAGCTGGTTTTGCTTTTTGCACTTTGCCTTTTGCCTTCACTCGGCGCGCAGCGCTTCAATCGGGTCGAGGCTTCCAGCGCGACGTGCCGGATAGATGCCGAAAAAGATGCCAATCACCGTCGAAAGACCGATTGCCAAAAATGGTGCCCACATCGGAAAGACTGCGGGCAAGGGCGTAAAATTGCCAATCAGCCAGGAAAACAAATAGGCGATGGCAACCCCGATTGCGCCGCCCACACTGCACAACACGATAGACTCAATCATAAATTGATTGACCACGTCCTGCTGACGCGCGCCGATGGCTTTGCGTATACCAATCTCTTTGGTGCGTTCGACCACCGAAACCAGCATGATGTTCATCACCACAATGCCGCCGACCACTAAAGAAATCCCGACGACAAACAGCATCACCGAAAAAATCACCCGCGTCAGATTATCAAACAGTTGGTTCATGCCTTCGGAGGTGATCACTCCGAAATCATCTTCCTCTTTGTAATTCAAGCGATGCTGATTGCGCATAATCTGCCGCGCCTGGTCTTGGGCTTCATGTAACTGACCTTCTCTGGCTTTCACAGAAATATTGACGCTGCGTCGTGAGCCGTAAATTTTTTGAAAGGTCGAAAGCGGAATCTTCACATAGTTGTCACGCGATACGCCAAACACTGTGCCCTTTTTTTCGCCAACCCCGACAACCGTATACCAGTGGTCTTCGATTTGAATCTCTTTGCCAATCGGGTCAACGGTTGGAAACAACCTGTCGGCAATCTCCCAACCGATGTAGGTTGCAAACCGCGCATGGTCGTCTTCCCAATCCAGCAGGTTACGCCCTTCTCCGGTTTGATGACCCTCGATGTCCATGATGTTTGGCGTGATGCCGCCGAGGTCAACATTTTCAAGGGTCTGCCCGCCCGCTTTAATCATCACCTGTTTGTGAGTTTCAACGCCGACGGCTTCGCATGCCGTGCATAACTTTCTGAGTCCATCGGCTTCCAGACTGCGAATTTCAGGATTGCGCTTGAGCATTTTGAAATACTCATCAGGGTTCGTGGTAATCGCAAATTGACTGATGACAAAGGTATTGGGTCCAAGATTGGAAACTTTGTCTTTCCAGTAACGGTCAAGCCCTTCGATAATCGTAATCACCGTAATGATGAAAGTGATGCCGATGATGATGCCGAGCAAGGTAAGGAAGGAACGTAATTTATTGCCTCTGAGCGAATCGATGGCAATGCTCAGGTATTCAAAAAAGCCCGCTGTACCACGCACTTTTACTTTGGCGTAATTTGCTGGGGTCGCGGTTTTTGGCAAAGATGTGGCAGCCATTCAAATTGTTTATAACTGCTTACCAAGATGCGGTCAATAAGCGGTTCATTAAAAAGTCTGATTTAAACGATGACCAAAACCGATACGTTGCCTGGCGGGCAATTGTTCGCTATAAACTTAACCAGAGGTTTTCACATGGCACTCACCAATTTACGCAGACCGGAAAACACCGGCGGCGATTTTTTTGTCGATAAAAGCTGCATCGATTGCGACCTTTGCCGACAAATCGCCCCCGACACCTTTAAACGCATCGGCGAACAATCGGCAGTCTACGCCCAACCCACAAACGCAGAAAATCAGTTTGCCGCTCTGAAAGCTTTAATCACCTGCCCGACCTCTTCGATTGGTGACACCGCCCGTCACAATGCCAAAGCCGCGGTCGCCGCTTTTCCCGAACTGGTCGAAGCCGATGTTTATTTCTGCGGCTTCGCTTCGGAATATTCTTACGGCGCGTCGAGCTATTTCATCAAACGCGAGAGCGGCAATATCTTGATTGACTCGCCGCGTTTTGCCCGCCCGCTGGTAAAACGCATTGAAGCGATGGGCGGCGTGCGCTTTATGTTTTTGACGCATCGCGATGATGTTGCCGACCACGATAAATGGACGGCGCATTTTCAAGCCGAGCGCGTCATGCACGCCAACGACATCGGACGGTCAACGGAAAATGTCGAACGCATCGTCACCGGAAGAGATGCCCTGTCGCTCGATGATGATTTGTTGATGATTCCCACGCCAGGTCATACGCGCGGTCATATGGTTTTGCTCTATGGCAACCGCTATCTGTTTGCCGGAGACCATGTCTGGTGGTCGCCAAATTATCATTCGCTGTATGCCTCGCCGAGAGTTTGCTGGTACAACTGGGATGAGCAGGTCAACTCGATGGAAAAATTGCGCGGTTATGAATTCGAGTGGGTGTTGCCCGGTCACGGTCGGCGCTTTCAGGCGGAAAGCGCCAATGTGATGCGCGAGAGTTTAGAGTTATGTATCGAGCGCATGAAAAATCCCGCGTTACAAACCAAAGCCTGGGCAGGTTAATTCATTTTTCATTCTACTCAACGAGCCGTCGGAATCGGGAAGCCTGTGCTGACGGCTCATTTTTTATTTCTATTTTCGCCGCCGACTGACAACCCTCCCGCCCATATGCTAGTATCGCTTTTCCCAAATTTTCCATGCGATGGTTTTTCAGGAGAGTAACTCGTGGCGCGTGTCGCAATCTATCCCGGTTCATTTGACCCGCTGACGAACGGGCATCTGGACATTATTGAACGTTCGGCAAAACTTTTTGACGAAGTCATTGTCGCCATTCTTTTGAATATGCAAAAGCAACCGTTGTTTTCGGTTGATGAACGCATCGAGATGATTGCAGCCGCAATTGCCGCGTATCCGAATGTTCGCGTGGATACGTTTGAAGGGTTATTGGTGCATTATGGCGTGAAGAAAAACGCGCAGGCGATTGTGCGTGGTATTCGCGCCATCTCCGATTACGAATATGAATTGCAGATGGCTTTGATGAACCGTCGCCTTGAGCCAACCATCGAAACCGTTTTCCTCATGGCGAGCGAAGAATATTCCTACATCAGTTCCAGACTCATCAAAGAGGTCTTTATACTCGGCGGCTCCGTCACCGGATTGGTCCCTGAATTAATCGAACACAAAATGAAAGAAAAGTTAGGAGGGGGTAAATAGGATTCAGGATTCAGGATTCAGGATTTAGTACATCGGTGTTTAACATAAATCCTGAATCCTGAATCCTGAATCCTGAATCCTGCATTATGAGTAAAGCCACGTTTCAAGAGTCCCATTATGTCTCAAATGTCGAAGTCTCTTCGACCGCCAAAGTTTTAGCTACAGCCGAGCGATTGCGCGCCGAAGGCGTCGATATTGTTGACCTCGGCGCGGGCGAACCCGATTTTCCGACGCCTGAAAATGTCAAAGCCGCTGCGATTCGCGCCATCGAAGAAAATTTCACCCGCTATACCTCGACCGGCGGCATCGCGCCGCTGAAAACCGCAGTCATCGAAATGATGCAGCGCGATTTCGATGTCACGTACAAACCTTCGGAAACCATCATCACCATCGGCGGCAAACAGGGCATCTTTAATGCGATGGCGGCGGTCGTCAATGCCGGGGATGAGGTGTTGATTCCCGTGCCTTACTGGGTCACTTACCCGGAAATCGTCAAATTTTTGCGCGCCAATCCCGTCGCCATTGAAACCGAAATGAATGATTTCGTGTTGACCGCTGATATGGTGCGCGAAGCGATTACCCCGAAATCAAAACTGCTCATCATCAATTCGCCGAGCAATCCGAGCGGGCGCGTCATTCCACCTGCCGAGTTTCGCAAAATCATCGAAGTCGCAGCCGAACATGACCTCTGGGTCATCAGCGACGAATGCTATCTCTATTTCGCTTATCCGCCCGCCGCGCCGTTCACCGCCGGAACCTTGCCGAAAGAGTTACGCGACCGCGTATTGATTAGCGGTTCATTCTCGAAATCCTATGCCATGACCGGCTGGCGCGTCGGTTATAACTTCGGCAACGAGGCGTGGATTCACGCGATGTTGAAAATTCAAAGTCATTCAACCTCGAATGCCGCATCGATGGCTCAGAAAGCCGCGATTGAAGCGGCGCTCGGACAACAGGAATCCATGCGCGCGATGCTTGCCGAATATCAACGCCGCCGCGACTATTTGATTCCCGCCTTGAATAAAATCGAAGGCATCGAGTGCCTGATGCCCGAAGGCGCGTTTTATGCGTTCCCGAAGGTGAAAGGATTGCTTGGCGGCAGGGTGAAAACTTCGGCTGAGCTTGCAGACTTGCTGCTCACCGATGCCTATGTCGTGGTCACCGAAGGCGCGCCGTTTGGCAGCGAAGGTTATTTGCGACTCTCGTATGCGAATTCACTGGAAAATATTCAAAAAGCCGTCGAGCGCATTGCCGAGGTTTCAGAAAAACTACGCAAGGAATAATGCTACCTATCAGGCAAACTTCGCGCTGTAATCATTCATTGCCCGCGAAGTTTGCTTGACGACATTTATCGAAAACTAATGCCGACGCGCACTAAAAACAGATTATAGCGGTCACTGGAAAAGATATAATCGCGGGCTTCGATTCTCAGTCCGACGCGGTCTTTGAACCAATACTGCACGCCGCCGCCCACATTGCCGCCGCCCGCCGCGCCGATAGAAAAAGCCACCGTCGCGCCGCCGGTGATGAAAGGCTGAGCTTTGTTAGCGCGATTGAAATGTCCAGACAAATTCACTGAGGCAACGCCGACGCCACCGCTGCCGCCATCACCTGCCGCGATCACAGAAAGTTCGCCGCCGATACCAAGCCCTTTGTGCATCAAACCGTCGCCGCCGCCGCCCACCTGCCAGAGCGCAACTCCATCTGAACTGCCGCCCGCGCCTGCAAACAAATATCCCCAAGCCTGTCGCTCTTTGGTTTGCGCCAAACCTGCGGTTGACGCCAGAGTAAAAAACATCACCATAAAAATTAGCTTTTTCATAACTCCTCCTGTCACTCTACCCGCGTCAGACCGATGTTTTTGTGCCGTTTGTACTGGTTGTTCACATAGATAATTCGCGCCACCGTTAAAGATGCGCTAATTAAAACCAATCCGGTTTTTGTCCCGAACAGAAAGGCTAATCCTTTGCCGAATTTTCCCAAGCCGCTGGCAAACCCGCTTTGCACTTTGATTGACGCGACATCTGCGTAATTGATGGTGTGCGTAAGTCCCGCCCCCGAAGTTTGCAAGGTGAAGGTATCCTGCAAAACTTCAACCACTTTGCCTTTGTATTGAACTGAGGATTTCAGTTTCACACTCACTTCGCGATCTTTCGCGAGCGCCTGTGAAGCCCGCGCTTTTACTTCGTCTTCTGCCTGACGATTTGCCGCAAGCAGGCTTTGCACGTTGACGAAGAACAGCAGAAAAACCATCAATGAAGAAATCAGTTGTATTTTCATTTGGCTCCCCCTTAGGATGAAATCTTTATCTATCCTAAGAGCAACCGTGATGCCAGTCAGCGCGATTCACAATTGCAAGGATTTAGCGAAGAAATAGTGAAGATGGAATGCAGCAAAATTTAATCAACTGTCGGATTTGTGTTGCAGAAGGTTTGATGAAAGTCAGTACCGCCCGCTCACCCGGACGATACTGATTATAGAGTTATCTTGTACCGCGATTGTTTTAACTTACTGTGCCGATACGCCAGTCGCGCCGCGTTTATCAACAACCAGACGGTGGTCGAGATTGGCAACCCGCCAGGCGAGCGCGAAAATCATGCGACCGATGCGTTCCATCTTCTCGAAATCAATCTTTTCGACATCATCCGTGAGTTGATGGTAATCCTCGTGTACGCCTGTGAAGAAAAAGATAATCGGAATGCCGTGCTTGGCGTAGTTGTAGTGGTCTGAGCGGTAGTAAAACCGTTGCGGATGATTTTCATCGTTGTACAGATAATCAAAACGCAGGCGTACCGTATCGGCGTTGGTCTGCTCATTCAATTTATGCAGCTCGGTCGAAAGTTTATCCGCGCCAATGATGTAGATGGAATTTTTATCGGTGAGTTCTTTATTGCGCGCATCCGTGTCACCTGCGCGACGGCTGCGACCGACCATATCGATATTCAAATTCGTGACCAGTTTACTCAGCGGAATCACCGGTTCATAATCGGCAAGGTATTCGGAACCGAAAAGCCCCAACTCTTCGCCGGTGTGAAAGACCACGAGAATCGACCGTTTAGGTCGCGCCTCGGCAAGCGCCTGGGCGATTTCAAGAACCGACACGATTCCTGACCCGTCATCATCCGCGCCGTTAAACACTTTGCCCTCTTCTACGGTTTCCAGATGGTCGAGGTGCGCGCTGATGACAACATACTCATCTTTGAGTTTGGCGTCCGTGCCTTCAAGCGTTGCAACCACGTTTTGCGCGGGCGGCGCGTCTTTAATGGTCACGTTCATTTTGAGTTCAACAGCGGCTTGCAGTTTGGCGGGCTTAACATCGCGGCTCTTTGGGTCAAGCAAAAGGGAATGCTCAACGCCAAGCATCGCCGCAATGGTTTTCACCAGATTGATTCCCGCATAGACTTTCGGAAACGGCTTTTTCGATTTCTCTACAATGCCCAGTTGTTCGCTTGCCGCAATACTTTTCAAATAACCCCACATCGCAAGTTGTTCGGACGGCGGCATTAAAATCGCGCCGATTGCGCCGTGTTTGATGGCAGATCGTTCGCCGACTTCATCTTCGTTGAGCAACGATGGATTAATTGATTTCGGCGCGCCGGTCACCGCGACGATGATTTTGCCTTTGGCATCGATTCCCGCGTAATCATCATGTTTATGGTCAGGCGATGAAATACCGTAGCCGACAAACACCAGTTCGCCTTTGATGTCGGCATTTTCAGGATTATCGGAAAGAAAATCATCGCCGTATTTCAAAACCTTTTTTGCGCCTGCGGCTTCAAAGGTCATCGCGGTTTTGTCTTCTTCGACTTTGCGATAACCGAGTGGCACAGGTTGCAGAAAAGACCCGTTCTTTCCTGCGCCTTGATAGCCATACGAAGCCAGATGCGCGGCAAGGTAACGCGCCGCAAGGCGATTGCCTTGACTGAACGTGTAACGCCCGCCGAGTTCGTCCGACGCGATAAAACTCAAATGTTTTTTGAGTTCGATGGCGGTGATGCTGTTGGTCGCCTCGGTTGGCGGCAACGGCATTTTTACGCTTTGCGCGGTCGCGGTAATTGAAAGGATAGCGACAATCGCCAACCATTTATGAAAAGAAAAATATTGTCTCACTGAAACTCCTCATCATTTACATTCGGTTTGCTGGGCCATTTATTCGACACTTCAAAAATTTCGGATAATATAAATTTTGATCATTCACCAGCGTGCCAAAATCTTTGCTGTTGACCACATAAGTTAAAACCAAATCGGCTCCGGATAATTCGGGATGGGCTTTGCCCGCATAAATCAAGGCATCGGCGCGCCGCGTTTCTTCGGGTCTGTAGAATTTATTTAAAGCCGACCATTGCCCGGTTAATTTATCCGCTAAACGCAAGGCTAACTCGCTTGCCCCAAAACCGATGGTCTGAATTTGCAGAAATTTTTTCAATCGCGGTTCAAAGTGTACGGTGAACTCGGTTTGCCCATCCGAAAAGACCGCTTCCGGTTCTTGCTTGAGCCTTGATTGCCGCACCCAACCGGTGAGCCCGCCTGTCCACCATTGCGGGTCAGAGAGTTGTCCCCGCTTTGCCTGAGCAAGTGACCAGCGAATCAAATAAACCTTGTGGTCGGGAGCCTCACGCGCGCTCAAGGTATAAAGATACGCTCCATTTTGTAAGACCCCTGCCGAGCCAATGATGACCTTGAAGGGGTTTTCGGCAACCTCAAGCCGTCGCATTTTCCATCTGTCAGGTGACGCATCGGGGTTATCAACCATCAGCGCATCCCAACCAACCAGCGCGAATCCCAGACCGCTGCCGGTTTGACGAACCTTCATTAAAAAAATCAATAAACGATTGCCCAGTTTGATGCCCTGTCCGGGCCAATACCATGAAGTCGCGGAGTCCGCAAAAAATGACTGCGGGTTTTGATTCTCTTTATTCCAGTAAAATTTTATGGAGGCAGAGGCTGGGTTATATCCTTGCTGAATGGCTACGCTGTTGCGGATGAGCCTGGCGTTGCGCCGCAAACCGGAATTATCCCTGGCAATGAAACTATCGGCAAACAGCCAGAGCACGCGCCCTTTGCCTAAATCGACAGAATAGGCATCATCACCGCCGAGCCAGCGCGAATCTGTTTTAAACAGGGCGTCGGCTTCCTGCCAGGGTTCAACGGAAACAGGCTCTTCGAGATGAGACGCGCCGGAGACTGAACCCGCTCCGGCTATTGCGCCAAAAACTGCAAAGACGAAACAGAAAATATAAATAGCGGAAAATCGCATTTCGCTCGCTATCGGGAACAATTTTTCCCGGTACGCTTCACACCAATAAATTGCCCAACTCATCAACCGGGCCGACAACCACGGTCGTCAAAGCGTCAGGCGCAAGATATTTTTTCGCAACGCGGCTGACTTCATCAATGGTCACGGCGCGAATCTTTTCAGGGTAGGTTTTCAAATAATCGAAACCCAGGTCATACAACCCGGCTTCAATTAAAAACTCCGCGACCTGGGCGTTGGTTTGAAAATCAAAAACAAAATTGCCGGTCAAATAGGCCTTCGCCGATTCGATTTCACTTTCGGTCACCGGTTCGGTCGTCATGCGTCGCACCTCTGTGCGAAGCCCCTGCAACGCCTGTTTGAGATTAGCGGGCGAGGTGCCGATGTAAGCGATGAAACGCCCCGCATCAAGCCCCGCGCTCGAGGTCATGTTGGCAAACGTGGTGTAGGCAAGCCCCTGTTCATCGCGCAAAATGCGCGGAATGCGCGAGGTAAAGCCGGGGCTTGAACCGAGAATCGTATCCATCACCAGAAGCGCGTAAAAATCGGGGTTTTTGCGGTCAACGCCGAGATGACCAATGAAAATATTGACCTGCTCTTTTGGCGCCTGAACAAATTTATCTTTCGGCTCAGGTTGTCTCGTAAGCGTCGGCACCACGGGTCGCGCGAAATTGGCATCGCGTTCCCACTTGCCAAACAAGCGTTCGATTTGTTCACGCACCTGGGCTTTATCAAAATCGCCGACGATGGCAAGCGTCGTGTTATTGGGCACAAAATGGCGGCGATAAAAAGCGATTAAATCTTCGCGCTTGATATTTTTGATGGTCGCTTCATAACCGATTGCCGGTTTATGTTGCGGGTGACCTGCGAAAACGATTTCGTTGAACACATCGGAAGCCTGTGTGCGCGGCACATCCAAACGGCTTTTGATTTGCGCCAGCCGGCGCGAAACATGCAATTGAAACTGGTCTTCGGGAAAGCTCGCATTCATCAACACGTCGGCGGCGATTTCCAGTACCAGCGGCAAATCTTTGGCAAGCAAAGCCGCCTGTACGCCACTGGTTTGATAATTGCCATAGCTTCTAAAACGCGCCCCTACGGATTCCATCGCTTCAGCGATTTGTTGTGAACTGCGTGTGGTCGTGCCTTCGTCAATGAGTTCGCCGACAAGCGAGGCAAGTCCCGCCTGTTCATCCGGTTCAAAACGCGCGCCGGTTAAAACCACTGCGTAAAAAGCGACCGAGGGTGTCGAATGATTTTCCGAAAGCAACAGGGTTAAACCGTTCGCCAGTTCAACGCGCTCGACTTCAATTTGCGGTTCAACTGTTCGATTAGTCATTGGTTGCGCCTCCTGCATCTTCGTTAATCAAATAACCGACAGTGCGATTATCCCGGGTAAAATATTTCTTGGCGACCCGCGCCACATCTGCAAGGGTCACGGCGGCGGTCTTTTCAATCATCGAATCGAGATAGTTGAATCCGCGTGAACTTTCGGGAATGCGTTCGGAAAATGCGATGGTTTCATATTGCCCGAGCAAAATCGCCTGTTGCAAAGGCTGTTCATTGCTGAGTACCAAATCGGCTTCAATCTGACGTTTGGCTTTTACCAACTCGGCATCATCGAGCGGTTCGTTTTTTAATCGCTCAAGCTCTTCATAGATGGCGCGCTCGACATCTTCGAGTTTAAAGCCCGGTTTGAGTTCCGCCTGAATATAGAAGAGTGAGGGGTCAATGTGGTCGTGAAAGCTGGCGCTGATGGATGCCACGGACTGGTCGTGTTCAACCAGTCGTTTATAAAATCGCGAGGTTTTTCCAGTTGATAACAGCGTATCAAGGATGTGCATCACATAGGCGTCGTCATCGCCGACCGCCGGCGCATGAAAGCCGATGAGCAAGCGTTCAACCGGCGTCTCTTTTTTAACCAGGACGCGCTTTTCACCTTTTTGCGCGGGTTCGGCGATGTGCAGGGGTTTGACTTCCGTACCTGCCGGGATGGTGCCGAATAACTCTTCAACTCGCGGCATGATTTCATCGGTGTTGAAATCGCCGACCAGTACCAGCGTCGCATTATGCGGATGATACCATTTATCATAGTAAGCCTTCATATCGGCTGCGGTAGCCGCTTCCAGGTCATCGAGCCAGCCGACGGTGGGCCAGTGATAAGGGTGTTGACGAAAGGCGGTCGCCCAGACTTCGTTTTCCAGAACTTCCCAGGGACCATCCAGCCCGATGCGCAATTCTTCTTCGACGACCTGTTTTTCGGATGCAAACTCTTCCTGTGCAAAGGTGGTGTTGCGCATGCGATTGGCTTCGATTTCCAGAGCGATTGCCCAGCGGTCTGAGGCGAAGGTGAAATAGTAAGCGGTAAAATCGAGCCAGGTGAAGGCATTGTTCGCGCCACCGTTTTGCAGCGTCAGCAGATCAATCTGCCCTTTGCCGAATCGGTCTGTGCCTTTAAAAAGCATGTGTTCGAGGAAATGCGATTTGCCGGTTTGTCCGAGTTCTTCGTTACGCGAACCGACGCGATACCAGATGATTGACGCGACGATGGGTTTATCGTGTTGCTCTTTGGTGATGACAGTCAACCCGTTTGCGAGCCGGTGTTTTTGCACGCCGCGAGTTAAAAAGGATTGCAATTGTGGTTTTGATAGGGTCATAAATTCATTCACTAATCAGAAAATCTTTTTTTTCCTGGCGAAAAAAAATTGTAGAGGTCGCCAAGAAGGAGTGTCAAACTTATCCCCGTTTTCGATTCGCTGAAATGTAGATTCCTACTTGATTTTAAGCCTTTTGCTGTAGATACTTGAGCAGTTCAAAAAGATTTCTAAAGTAGAACTCAAGCAAAACACCAGAAAAATAATCAAGCGCCAAGGGTGACTTGATTGCAACGGGCGGGTGAAAACGATATGAAAACAATGACCAAAGCAGAATTAGTTGAAGAAGTAGCGCGCGCTTCGGAGTTGAACAAGCGCGATGCTGAAGTGATTGTCGAAACCGTTTTTTCTTCGATAATCAGCGCATTACACCGAGGCGACAAAGTTGAGTTGCGGGGGTTTGGCAGTTTTCGTACACGCGAACGCGGACCACGTCGCGGGCGCAATCCGAAAACCGGCGCGCCGGTTGATGTTCCGGCAAAGCGGGTTCCGTATTTCAAACCCGGCAAAGAACTCAAGGAATTTTTCACTGACGGCGATACCGATGGCGATACCGATATAGAACAGCTACCCGGCGCACCGACTCCCGAAACCATCAACGCGACCACTGAATCCATCGCCGAAGTGGCACCTGCAAATGACACCGCACCGGAACCGGCTGGCGGCGACGGTGAATCCTCAGCCTCACAAGCTTAACCTGAATGTTACAGAGTGATGAATGATGATTGCTGTATAAAAATGATTGTTCGTCACTCTGTTTGTCTATTCCGACTCACTTGCTTCAACCCACATCGCTCATGAGCACAAATAAATTCGCCGCCACCAACGGCAAAGACCGCCGCAAAGACAAACCGCGTCGCAAAGGCAAAGACCGCCGCGACGCCGAACGCGCCACCGAAAAAGGGGTGCTTTCGACCCGCACCGGCGAACGCCGCAAACAGACGCGCCGCGCCACCGACCGCAAAGCGGAAAGTTGACCTAAGCAGTTCTGTTGTGCGGTGTATGATTGTCGTTAAATCCAAAACGTTGAAAAATTATTTAAGCGCTGGAGCTTTTGCGGATTAGTAAGAATCAGCCAACCGTTTTTCCGTTTCACAATTCCTTCTCGCTCCAAATCTTTTATTAATTTGCAGACATAAGAAGGCTCAATATCAATCAACCGCGCTAATTCATAATATTTTAATGGCAGTTGTAGTTTCAGATCGTTTTGCGAGGCGTCCAATCCCATGATCGAAATAATCTGCCACAGCAGGTTTTCCAATTGCTGTTTTGCTTCGCCAAATTTCTGCTGCGCAAAGCGACTGACCAAGGAGTAATATTCCGTGCTTTCCGATTGCTGAATCTGAAAAGCGAACTCAAGGTCAGTCTGTAACAACTTCACTAAGGTGTGAGCGGGAAGGCTTCTGATTTGCGAAGGCTGCAAGGTGACGGCAGCAAGAGGAACCGGCTGGTTTTGGATAGCCGCAGCAACCCCTAACACGCTACCGGTTGAGCGCAACCCCACAATCATCTCTGCACCTTCTTCATTCGTATAAACCAGTTTGACCAAACCGTCTTCGATGAAATGAACCATCTGAGGCTTCCAACCTTGATGCAACAAGAAAACCCCTGGCGGATAAATCATCGGCGCGGATAAATGTTCAATCGCTTGATGCTTTTTGCTGAGCGGGTGACTATTTTGAGCAGAGCTACCGTTTGCAAAGTTGGTGGGCAAGCAATGGTTTTCCACTGTAATTTTCTCCTTATCAGGTAATTTTAGTATCGGGTTCGGCGAATGGAGATTCACTGCGCTACTGAATTTGAATGTCATTAGGATAGACGGAAACTGCGTTTGGAGCGATGCAATATCGGGGAAATTTTTTACTTTGCTCCTCACAGTTGTCTATTGGCTCTTGGCGTTGGCGTAAGACTATAAATTGCAATTAAAACGCTTATGTAAATTCTCAGAGGCATTTTAATCGGTCACTGTAAAATCGAATTCCGATAAAAATTGATTCCGTCCGGCGCTTTCTGAACAAAACCTTCAACCATTCGATGAAGCTTCCGACAAAGTTACTCGCCATAGCGCAATAAAATCCGGGAAAGTTTTTTTTACCCTGTTCGGTTTCAGAAATCTATCCTTATCTTGACGTGGGTAACGCGAGAGGTATAAAGCGCATTGACATTTTTATGATGCGGGATCAGACCGGCAAGCAGGCGATGAGAGGATAAACGATTGCGTTGTGTGTCAATCCACTGTACAGACATCAAGTCACTTTACATAGTGGGTTAGTTGACCGATGGTTTGAAAGGCTTTACAACAAACTCCACACAACGACTTTTATGCAGGGCGAAATTCAAATCAAGCGCCTTTGCATCAGCCGGAACATTTAATAAGAAACCATATTCCGTGCCATTCTCAAACACTCGGGTTACTCTGCCTTCGCTGACGATGCGCTTTCCCTTATCGTCCTTTGCCGCCAAGCAGGGGGACTCAGGATATTAGGAGAAATACGAAACCAAGGTAGCTCAATAATGAGCCTGATGAAAAAATAAAAAGTCGCCAGCATTAACTCTCGTAAGCACGATAACCAACTCAACCGCAGCCATGTGCAGAGAATCAGGAATTTTCCTTACCATCCAGCTGATTGCAATTTTGATTAAGAGTCCCAACCTTTGAGAAGGCGGTTCTCCGAATAAATGACATAGGCAAGTGAACGCGCGAGGGTGTAAAAAATTTTGTGTAAACGGTCATAGACCCGTAGAGTTTTTATTCTACGATTGGAGGGACTATGACTAAAGAATCTTCTTCTATTAATATTGACCTGATTGACCAACTCCTCAAGGACT